>JAUXEQ010000135.1 GCA_030620455.1 bacterium
AGCGGATTCATACATATTCGACCATCAAACACAGAACCTATTATTCGTTTTATTGTTGAAGATTCCGATGAATTGAATGCAAAGGAGTTAATTAAAACAGCCTTTAAAAGCATATCTGGCTGACAGGCAAGTACAATTTCGCTTTTCTCTCTTATTATTCTATAAAACATATTACTTAATAATAACCAGTGTATTTTAAGAATTCATTTAAAAAGGTAATATTTTAGATGTCTATGCTAAACATAGTGCTTTTACATTTTTTCCTTGTATTCAAGATTTTCTGTCCTTAACTCATATGTTATTGTATTTTTACAATTAATTTGTTATATGAGAAAATTGTTTTGATATTTAAACTGCACGGATACAATAGGCAATATTTACGAAAATATGAAAATTTTACTAAAAATTACTTTACTACTAACAATAGTGAGTTGTGCATATGCCGATCTTTCGCTCGAGACAGGAATCGTTCTCAATAAACATGGCGAAATATACGGTTTGGGCTGGTTTGGATTAAAATCAAGATTGACTCCAGGAGTTGCTATTAACGCAGCATTAAAGAAAGAAGGATTTATTGCACCTGAAATCCTTGTGAAATATAGCGTCCCATTTTCAAAACATTTCAGAACCGATGTTGCTCCAATCGCGGGAATAAGAATAAACAAGGACTCAAAAACTTTTTTTGGTGCATTAAGTATAGTTGGCAGATATTTTCTTTCATCCAAATTTCATGTTAATGTGGGAACAAGGATAGCAATGCCTTTTAAAAACGAAGAGGGTTTCGAAGTAGGGCTAACTGCAGGAATTGAATACAGAATTGGGTTTAAAGACAGTGATAAGGATTGGATCCCTGATAAATCGGATAAATGCCCCAATACACCAGAAGACGCTTTCGTAAACAAATTCGGTTGTTCTATAGACTCAGATGGAGATGGTGTTTACGATGGAATCGATCAGTGTCCGGAAACTCCAATGGCTGCTTTAGTCGATTCCTTTGGATGTCCAACAGACAGCGACGGTGATGGTGTCTTTGATGGGGTTGACCGATGTCCCGATACACCTGGTCATATCAATGTGGACTCAACAGGTTGCCCAAGTGACTCTGATATGGATGGTGTACCAGATTTTGCAGACTCATGCGATTTAACTCCAGTAGGAGCAATTGTGGATATTATTGGCTGCCCCCGTGATACCGACGAAGATGGTGTTATCGACGGTCTTGATCTGTGTCCCAAGACACCGACAGGTTTCGAAGTAGATAGATTCGGATGCCCGAGAGTTCCGCCAATAGAAACTGAAATTGTAGATAATCTATATAATAACTCCTTAGAAATTACAGCAACCGCCCTTAACATTCTTCAGCATATAGCATTAAGGCTTCGAGCATATCCAGAACAAAAAATTACTGCCAGAGTTTATACCGATATTGAAGGAAGTCCCGCAAATAACCGTATGAGAGCAAAAAAAATCGCCGATAAGATTAATGAATTTTTCTTAAACCAAGGAGTAAAAAGCGAAACAATAAGCTTCGAACCAATGGGAGAAAAAAATCCAATAATAAAGAAATATGGTTCTGAGGCTATGAAAAAGAACCGAAGAATCGTTTTTACTATAGACAATCTTGAACCTCAATCCTCGAATTAATATAAACTTTACAAATCTTTCTAAATTATTAATATTATTATACCAAAATAGAAAGCTCACTCTAGAGCAACAAAACTCTATAATGCTATAAACGTTAGATTCACTACGAGACTGAAATATACATCGAAGCTCATTTGATTTATTAACAGGCTAGGACCCAAAGAAAAATCGCATATTTCTTATCCATAATTTTATCGGATTCTAAACCCAAAATGCATTTGATAAAAAATATTAACATTTATAGATCTTTTTATCTTTGCCCAGTGTTGGATAAAGACTATTATAATAATTTTTGGTAGAGCATTAATGAAATGAGGAAAATTTCATGGCAAAACTTGACAATATCATTGTGGTTGGGCTCTTTTGGGGAGATGAAGGCAAAGCTAAAATAATAGATTATCTCTCTAAAGCAGTGGAAATTATAATAAGATTCCAGGGTGGAGCTAATGCTGGGCATTCTGTTGAGATCGACGGAAAAAGATATGTTCTTCATCAAGTTCCAACAGGCATTCTCAGACCCGAAAAACAATGCATAATGGGTGCAGGAACAGTTATTAATCTTCAAAGTCTTATAGAAGAATTGCATACTCTTGAAAGTCAAGGTATCGAATGGCGTGGCAGATTATCTATCGATCCAAGAGCACATATTGTATTACCTTACCACAAACAGATCGAGAAAATTTTTGAATCTCATCACAAAATCGGTACAACTATTCGAGGTATCGGACCTGCATATAGCGACAAAGCCTTGCGGATTGGGATAAGAATCGGGGAATTGTCTCTTGGCATTCCTCAAATCGAAAAGAAATTAGATCAATGGATTAAGAATGTTGGTGTCCTGTATTCACAGTATTACAACTTTGAATTTCAATCACCGAGAATCGTTGCCAAAGACCTTATGGAATCGATGCAATTTTTAGGAAATATTGTAATCGATAAAACCATGTATCTCGACGAAATAGCCCGAACGAAAGGCGGAATTCTCGCAGAAGGCGCACAAGGAACAATGCTCTCTATTAACTGGGGAACTTATCCATACGTAACGAGCTCAGAGACAATAGCCGGCGGTTCTGCAGAAAGTCTTTGTATGGATTTGCGACTGTTCGATAGGATAGTTGGGGTTTCAAAGGCATTCTGCACAAGAGTAGGCATGGGTGCTTTCCCTACCGAAGGCGACGAAAATACTCAAAGGAAACTTCGAGGCTCCGGAGAAAAGGACACCGACGAGTTCGGAGCAACCACTGGCAGACCAAGGCGTTGTGGTTGGCTCGATGGCGTTGTTTTAAAAAATTCCTCACGCATTAATGGCATCGACGAACTTGCTCTTACTAAATTGGATGTATTATCAGGTATTAATCCAATAAAATTAGCTGTCGAATACAAATCGTTGCGTTTTAATATTCCTTCTTTACATAGTGAATTAGAAAATGTTGAGCCTATTTATGAGAACTTTGAAGGTTTTAATGGAAACATAACAGAAATTCGAAACTGGGAAGATATTCCTAAGAACGCAAAACTTTACATTAGGCGAATTCAAGAGCTTTCTGGCTCACCTGTCAAATTCATTGGCGTTGGTCCGGATCGAGAAGATATTATTACAATATAGACTCAATATTCTCGGAGGTTCAAAGTGATTCAAGAAGTTGATTTCCTGATAATCGGCGGCGGTCCAGCAGGATTAACCGCAAGTTTAAGCGCTACCGATTTTGGGATCGAAACTTACCTTTTAGATGATGGCTTGACACTTGGCGGTCAACTTACTAAGCAAACCCACAAATTCTTCGGTTCAAAGATGGAAAGAGCCGGTATAAGAGGATGTGTTATTGGAAAGCAGATGGTTGATGAACTTAGCATGAGAAAGAATTTTAAATGTTTTCTGCGAACAACAGCTGCAGGACTTTATGAGGACAGGATTTTAACCGCAGTCCGAAACGAAAATGAATGGCTTAAATTCCTGCCAAAGAGAATCTTAATTGCCACAGGTGCAAGCGAGAGAATGATAGCCTTTCCTGGAAATGATTTGCCGGGTGTTTACGGTGCCGGTGCAGTTCAAACACTTATGAATGTATACGGAGTTAAGCCGGGAGAACGCGTTTTGATGATAGGTGCAGGAAATATCGGTCTCATTGTTAGCTATCAACTCATGCAGGCTGGAGTTAATGTTGCAGGAATTGTTGAGATTACAAATAAAATAGGTGGATATTGGGTTCATGCAAGCAAGATTAGACGGTTGGGTGTGCCTATCCTAACTAATTACACCATTGTCGAGGCTCGAGGAGATGAAGTAGTAAATTCGGCAGTAATAGCGAAAGTTGACGAGAACTTTCAAGTTATTCTCGGTTCAGAGATCGAAGTTCCTGTTGATACTATATGCCTTGCAGTAGGACTTAATCCGACTCTCGAGCTTTTAATACAAGCCGGCATAGAAATGAAATACATTCCCATGCTTGGTGGAGATGTTCCACTTAGAGATCATACAATGCGAACAAACATTCCTAACATTTATGTAGCAGGAGATGCTGCTGGTATCGAAGAAGCCTCGAGCGCTATGATTGAAGGAAACATAGTCGGTCTTGCGGTAACCAAATCTTTAGGAGTAAGTATCCCAGATTTCAATGAAAAAATAGCTTTGTTGCACAATGAACTCAAATCATTGCGCGCAGGACCATTAAGCGAGAAAATAAAAATTGGACTTAGCAAAGTAACCGTTAATTGGTGAACTGAGGGGGTTAAAATGCGAAGGTTATGGGTTTTGTCAGTGTTAATTTTTTTGGTAATAATAAACTCTGGATGCGCACCTAAACGAGAAATCATCTTTCCACGTCCTCCCAGCATTTCAGAAGTGGAACTACTCGACTCACTATTGACAATGGATAATGCCCTTGAAAGTGTGATGATATCTGGTCAGGGGATAATCGATTTCGGAGAAGAGAAGGACAGATTTACAATAAATCAAATTGTCCGGCGTAGCGATAATATGTTGAATTTACATATCGATGGACCGATGGGGATGACCTTAGCAATTGGTTGGTTTTGCCGATCAGAAGTCTTATGCATCTATATTCCCTATAAAAATGCTGCGTTGTGGACACCTTTAGGTAAATCTGAGGAAGATGTTCTTGTTCCGCCTGATCGCGACAAATTAGTGGATATTTTATCCGGAAGTACACCTATTGCACATTTTGCAGATTCCCTCATCTCTTTCGAAAAGGTTGAAACGGGTTATTATCTCACATTTAAAAAGAATAACGAAGTTTTTGTGGCTTTTGTAAGACCTAATCCCTGGCATATAGCAAATTATCAATATTCAAGGCTCGATAACAATAAATCGCTAATCGATGTTACTTTAGGCGAAGGCCAAGTTACAAACG
>JAUXEQ010000162.1 GCA_030620455.1 bacterium
ATGTATGGGACCACCCCAAACCGAGAAAAATCTTCGAGAAACCATAGCTATGGGTGCAGATGATGTATATCTTTTAACCGATCGAGAATTTGCCGGGGCTGATACATGGGCTACCTCATATACAATCTCAACTGCGATAAAATACCTTGGCGGAGCAGATATTATTTTTGCGGGTAAACAAGCTATCGATGGTGACACAGCTCAAACTGGGCCTGGAATAGCTGAATGGCTTGATATTCCGCAGATTACATTCGTAAGAAAAGTTCGCGAAGTTAAAGATGGAAAAATAGTAGCCGAACGATCGAGAGATTTCGGATATGATTTAGTTGAAGCTGAATTACCAGTATTAGTAACTATTATTAAAGGAGAGAAAGCTCCACGATTACCATCTCTCAGAGGAATGCTGAAAGCAAAACGAACTGAGATAAAAAAGTTGAATGCTGATGATATTAAAGTTAAAAAGGAAAACATTGGACTTAATGGCTCGCCAACTAGAGTACATAGAATTTTTACGCCACCAAAACGTGCTACAGGAGAAAAATATGAAGGGGAATTCTCCGAGTTGGCTGAAAAGTGTGCAGAAATTATTAAAAGTTTGAACATTGTGTAAATTATACTTAGAAATCGGAAAACTTTTTAAAAAAAATTTCAATTTATATAATTATTTACTTAAAGGAGTTTTTTATGGATTATCCATTAATCCTTGGTGGTCTTGAAGTTAGAACCTTAGAAAAGTTAGAAATTTTATCTCCGTACGATAACTCGTTAATCGGAAAAGTCAGTATAGCTACGGATGAAATAATTGATCATGCATTGGAAAACGTGAGAATTTCTTTTGATGATACTAGAGATTTAAGCGCAATTCATAGAGAACATATTCTGAATAAAGCTAAGGATTTATTGCATGAAAGGAGTGAAGAATTCTCGAGAACTATTACACAGGAAATGGGCAAGACAATCCAAGAATCTCGGGGTGAAGTTAGCAGAGCATTGGAAACATTGAAACTATCTGCAGCTCTTCTCAGAGAACCATTGGGAGAAGTTATACCTTTTGATTCAGCCCCAAATGCAACAGATAAATGGGGCTTTTATAAAAGATTTCCTTCAGGTCCTGTTTTAGCTATAACTCCTTTCAATTTCCCTTTGAATCTCGCAATGCATAAAATTGGACCAGCGATTGCAGCTGGTAATCCAATTATACTTAAACCAGCATCGAAAACTTCAATCACTGGTATTCTACTTGGCAAATTATTAATCGATGCGGGTTATCCACGCAAAGCAATAAATGTACTTCCTGGACCGGGTGGAATAATTGGTGATAGACTTGTAAGTGATGATAGAATAAAAGTAGTAACATTTACTGGTAGTGCTGAAGTAGGAAAAGCTATTGTAAAAAAGGCTGGTTTAAAGCACATCGCGATGGAACTTGGGTCGAATTCCGCTGTGATAGTAATGTCAGATTCAGATATTTTGCATGCAGCAAACCGGATTATAAAAGGAGCAATGGCTTTAGCGGGACAGGTATGTATATCAGTTCAAAGAGTTTACGCAGAACTTCCAATTTATGAAAAACTTGTTGAATTGCTTACTCTTGCCGCAAAAAATATTAAGTTGGGCGATCCATTGAACGAACAAACAGAAATGGGTCCGATGATATCCGAAGCGGATGCCAAAAGAACAGATGGATTAATTCAAGAAGCCGTTTCACTTGGCGCAGAAATAACCACTGGCGGAAAACATAATGGCACACTATTCCAGCCAACTGTATTAATAAATGTACCACAACACGCGAAAATTATTCAGACCGAAGCTTTTGCACCGATTGTTGTTATAAATAAAATTTCAGACCTAAACGAAGGAATTGCTCTTGTGAATGATAGTAAATTCGGACTTCAAGCTGGAATATTCACAAGGGATATTAATTCAGCTCATACTGCTTTTAAGAAAATCGATGTGGGTGGCGTAATTATCAATGATGTTCCAACGTTTAGAGCTGATATAATGCCGTATGGTGGAATAAAAGATAGCGGTTTAGGACGCGAAGGTCCAAGGTATGCTATCGAGCATATGACATACATTAAAGTCTGTGCAATTCATAATTCTGATTATGAATGAATAATACATTGTGCAAACTGAATTTTATCTGTAAAATAATTTGTTGTTTTGTATTCGATTATTAATTGAGATAAGAATTATACATTTGTATCAGTTATCTTTGAATATAAGGAGTACAAATGAAAAAAATTGGTTTAAAAAAAGCTTGTTTTATGTTCTTACTCTTATCATTTGTAGTTATGACATTCCAATCATGTTATACTACACTTGGAAGAAAGTCATTGACAAAGCAAAAATGGATAGCCGAGCATAGATTCCAATATATAGAATCGAAGAACACAAAGGGTTGGAATGAATACTATTGGGGACCTTCGAAGAGTCTTTTGAAAAAGCAAAGAAAAGCCACAGAAATAGTGGAAGCTGAGGAACAAGAAACACCTCCACCACCTCCTCCTCCACCAATTGAACCATATAGATATAGAAGGACTAGACCTGCTGATCCATGTTGTCTGTTTTCAGAATTTATTGAATTGATGATTCATATATTTTTCCCAGGTGATAATTGGAATGATAATGACAACGATTGGCGTGATCGAGATGATGATGAGGAAAATAATGACAAACCACATGAAGCTCCAAGAAGACGTGGTTCATAATAATAGGAGGGCTTAAAATGAAATTTGAATTAATTTCTTTAATCCTAATAGTGATATTCTCATCTGCAATTGCAGGTGATGTAGCTCAGGAAATAACTGTTGCTGATGGTTATATTCCAGTTGGAATACGAGCTGCAGGAATGGGTGGTGCTCATATGGCTCTTGCCCAGGATTTTTCTGCTGTATATTATAATCCTGCTTTATTATCTTTTATTTATAGATTTGAGTTCACCGGCTCTATGATGTTCCGCAATGGTTCGGCTGGAACGATAATAAATAATGGGAGTAAGGTTACATCAAATTATACCACAGTAAAGCTTGAAAACTTTGGTGTTGTCATTCCCTTTCCCGCACGGAAAGGTGGAGCAGCATTTGCAATCGGATATTCCAGGTTCCAATCATTTGACAAATATTCGCATTTTACCGGTGTCCGAACCGATTCAATAAAAATAGATTCAGACGAAAAAACTGATGGTGGACTTGGTGCATTTCAAATGGCTTTCGGAATTCAAACCTCGAAATCGATTTCGTTTGGATTGTCTTTAGATATTCTTGCTGGTGCCGAAAACTATTCATGGCAGGCTGTTACTTATGGATTTAACGACACCCTTGTTGAAGATTCAACTTTTATCGATGAAATAACCGAGAACTACAGTGGAATAACTGGAAAACTGGGTTTTGCGGTAACACCAAGTAAATATTTTTCATGGGGCTTATTACTTCAATTCCCAGCAGCTATATACAGCGATCAGGAATGGTATAGTACAACCGAAGTAACTTATAAAGACGGACATTGTATTCAATATGATGATTATGAAGTATATGAAGACTTTAAAAGAGTTCTGCCTTTCCGTTTCGGTACAGGAATCGCTATAAAAACAACAATAGCAAATTTTGCTGTCGACGTTATGTATTCCGATTGGACGCGTATAACTTACAATTCCCCAACAAATTGGTTAAGGGAAAATAATCTAATTCCACACTCTTATAGATCAGTGACAACATTAAGCACAGGTCTTGAATTCAACATACCTATAACGGAAATGCCTATGAGATTAAGATTTGGATACAGATACGATCCAGTACCATATAAAGTTCCAAAGCATGTAACAGAACGTCAATCATTTACAGGTGGTTTATCTTTATTAATCGATAAAAGTTGGCTAATTGATTTCGCGAGTGTATTTTCAAATTGGAATAGAATAGATATGACCTCACTTGGTAACGAACTGAATTTGGATTACAGTTTAAACGACATCTATTTTGGGATCTCCTATCGTTTCTAAATATAACCTTCCTTCTGCGTGGTTTAGAAAGATGCTCTATTTTAATTTTACAAAGAAGAGACCTATTATTAAAGGTAGGAACACCGATGTTTGCTTTAGTTCAACGAGTTACTGAAGGTTCAGTTAGAGTTAAAAATAGGTTTATTGGGTCAGTTAGTAAGGGATATGTAGTTTTTATTGGAGTCTGCAAGAATGATGAGGCATCTGATGCGATTAAAATAGCCCAAAAAATTGTTGGATTACGAGTTTTCGAGGATGCTGAAGGCAAGTTGAATTTGTCTATCCAGAATATTGAAGGTAGCATCTTAGCAGTGTCACAATTTACCCTTTGCGCTGATATTTCAAAAGGAAGGCGACCTTCATTTGAGAATGCAATGGAACCAGTTAAGGCTGAAAAGTTATTTACAGTTTTTGTAGAAATGCTCAGAGCTAAAGGAGTTCGTGTTGAAACCGGTGCTTTTGGGGAGTACATGTTTGTCAAAATCCTAAATGATGGTCCGGTTACA
>JAUXEQ010000095.1 GCA_030620455.1 bacterium
ATAGCAACAATCGACTCGATGGTTCTGGAAATCAAACGTCCATGGGAACACCGAGATAGCATCACAATATGGACAGACATGATTGTTAGCGCAAAAGGTTGCACAACTTATCCAGAAAATCAGGTTAGCTTTCTCGTCGATCTTGAGCCACCGATACTGATTCCATCTCCATCGATGCCACCAATTGGAGGTAATGGTCCCGCGATTATGGAAATCGAGTTCGAACTTGTCGATTCACCGGCAGGTGTTGCTTATGATTCCACGAGAATGTCCGTTCTCGCATTTCACATCGACACAACGATGGATTATTATTTAGTTGAAGATTCAACACATATAAGTTGTATTTTCCATCCTAACGATTCCGTGGTAATCTCTATACATACTTGTGATTCTATAATAGATTACGGGTGTTCGTGTCCACCGAATTGCACAACATATTCATATTGGTTCAGAATAGGTGGTTCAGGACCGGAAGCTGAAATAATAATACCTCAACCGTATACAATTTCTGCATGCATAGATCAACAGATATGGATTCATCTCACCGATCCCGAAGGTATAGATTCCACATCGATTGTTCTCGTGGTCAACCGAGATACATTCACAACATTCGATGAGAAAGTCTATTATAAACTTGACACTTTATATTTCAGTCCACCTATAGGATACTGGCGAGATCATGACACAGTAATAGTAAGTCTTATTGCCGCAAATGACATATATGGTAGCGAGCTTCAAAGACCCCTTAGTTGGATTTTCTACACCGATTTCATACCTCCCATAGCTTTTCTTATTGAACCGCCTGAAAGCAGCGTTGTGTTCGATAGAGAGCAAGAAATTGAAATTAACCTTATAGATCAGCTTAGCGGTGTAAACTTGGACTCACTGAAATTATACGTATTAGGTAGGAACTTTTATAGGAATGATTTAGATATTTCAGGCAGTCATATCACACTTCATTCCCGCGAGAAAGGTCTGCTTTTCTCACCCGGTGATAGTGTTAATGTAGACTTATTTTGCTGCGACAGCCCTGATACTTGCGGTCCAAATTGCATCCTATATAACTGGATTTTCTTCATTGCACCGCCATCTGAGTGCCAGAGAATGCCAAATCCATTTTCTCCTAATTACGATAATATTAACGATTATGTCTATTTCACATTTCCAAATATCTTCTTTGAGGAAGCCACAATTTATATTTACAATTTACACAATATTAAAATAATCGAAATTCATGTTCCCTCTGGTGAAATCGCAAAAGAATGTGCTCGATGGAGTGGACTTGACACAGATGGCAATCCTATGCCTCAGGGATTATACATTTATCTTATAGAAACCAGCGGTGAGATTGTATGCGAAGGTACTGTTACAATTGCCAGATAGCTATTTATTAATGTCTTTCTATAAAAGCACCTAATAATATTAAATTTTACTTGAATTAATCTACATTTGCAAAAGTGTTTGCAACGGAATAAGTAATTCATATCTTAGCAAATTGAAGTTACAGAAAAAATCTCCATAAGCGACAAATTTTCGCTTTCAATATAATTAAATATTGTCAAAGGTGGGAAATGGCTCTTTTACCGCTTAGCGCCAATAGAATGAACATGCTAATGCTTCGGCGTAGACTTGTTATCGCAAGAAAAGGTCACAAACTTCTCAAGGACAAACAGGATGAATTAATGCGGAATTTCTTAGAACTTATCGACGAGATAAAGGGATTGAGAATTAGAACTGAAAAGGTCTTTATCGAAGCTATTCGACGGTTTACTCTATCGACAGGACTTCTACCCATAGAGGAGTTAGAAGCAGTTTTTATCGTTCCCGCAATTAGTGCTCGAGTAGAAATATCAACCACAAGACTTTTAAATCTGAGAGTTCCTAAGTTTAAAGTTAAATTTAGCGGTGAAATTCTCTCGTATTCACTAACGAATACACCATTAGAACTCGACGGTGCAATGAGTGACATGGAAGAAGCACTAAAATTGCTGATTGTTCTGGCGGAAACTGAAAAAAAATTAAGTCTTTTAGCAAGAGAAATTGATGTAACTCGACGACGTGTTAATGCTTTAGAGTATGTTATGATTCCCGACCTGTTTGAAACAATTTCCTTTATTCGTATGAAACTTGAGGAACTTGAACGGGAAAATTTAACACGATTAATGAAAGTTAAAGATATTATCGCCCAAAAGAGAGGTATTTAAATCTTTGGTCTATGACTTTCCATTCAAAAAAAATCTTATTGCTCGCATACATCGCACTCCTTGTCAGTTATTCATCAGCTGTAATCGGTGAATGGACTGTTTGGACTAATGCAATGGACAGTCGATGTATCGTTACCGATGGTCGATACGCATGGTTTGGAACTGCTGGTGGTGTTGTAAGGCTCGATCCTGACAACGATGAATATAAAGTTTTCACCAACATCGATGGGATTGAAGGTTTAGATATTGTTTCTCTAACGATCGATAGCAGCGGATATGTGTGGTATGCTGCATCCAACGGCTACGTTGGTTTTTTCGATGGTTACAAATGGCAAAGTTCCGATGATCTATCGAGGAATGGGTATTTCATTAAAAATATCCGTTATGGAACTGGATATCTATGGATATGTACAAATAAAGGTTTAATCAAGGCAGAACCGGTACCCGACTTTTTTACTGTGATTTTGTTTAGAGAATATATTGAATTCATCGCTGATCTGCCTGCACAGTCTCCAACTTATGACATAGTGACAAAACACGACTCAATTTTTCTTGCCACAGATTTCGGCGTAATATGTGCTTCGCTAAAATCTTCTCTTCTAATTTCCTCAAATTGGAAAGTTTTGCCTTTAATTTATGAAAAAATAGACACATCTGGAACTGAAGTATTGCACCTTCATGTTGCATCATTAACATTTCACCATGACGAATTGTGGGCTGGACAATATACAAAAGACACTCCATCGATTTGGAAACTCACAGATCGATTCGTACCAGTATGCTCAACCTTTACAGTTAGTGAACCTTATATTCAGAGCATCGATGACACCTTGTGGGTACTTAATAAATATGGGATGAACTATTACAATGAAGCGTCGAGTAATTTTCGATCTATACCTAACGATGCACCTTTCCCAACGTTCACAGGAATTGCTAAGATTGGTGATAAAAAGATCGTTTCCGGCTCATACGGTTATTCAAATTACTATGACAGTGAATTACATAACCATTTTCTAAATCTTCCATGGGGAACAAATTTCTCCGATGTAACGTTTAATAAACCATATGTTATCGTAACAACTGCTACTAACGCCGTAAATATTTGGGACGGAGAGAACTGGAGATTCATTGATTTCCGAATCATATCTTCTGGTTATCCAAGCGATATTCGAAACAGGCTGCGAAGTTTTTTTGGTTGTATACTAACAGCCGCAATGGACGATAGAGGAACGATTTGGTTGGGTTCATGGGGATTGGGAATTTTAAGAATTTTCCCTAATATGGAATTCGAATTTTGGACTGTGGAAAACAGCGACTTAAGTTCTTCGGATGCATCTGCCAACTTTCCTGTGGTGACTTTTTTACGAAGAGACCCCAACGGTAACATCTGGGTTGCTAACCTAAATTCGATCGATTCTAAACCGCTTAAAGTTTGGACCTCAAATAATGTAGACGATCCTCATGGTTCAATTGGATTCTCATATCCAATACCCAACGGTCAAATAACCGATTTGGAGTGTAAATCCGATAGAGTATCTATAGCAACAATCGACGGCGGTGCGATAATAATTCATCAGGGAACATTAACTGGCGCGGATCATTCCTCGGATGATATTAACATAAAACTATATAGTGAACTTCCGCAGAAATCGCTTCTATCAACGACAATAGATATAGAGAACAAGGTTTGGTTTGGAAGCACTGACGGTTTGGTATACTACGATCCAATGGGATTTATTATCGAAGTTCCAATGCCTGACGATCTTTCGTCTATGGTAACATCTCTTTCCTCCGACTCCTATGGAAATATTTGGATTGGAACAACTGAAGGTGCAGCGGTTTTGATGCCCGATGGGTTTTATTCTACTTTTAAATCTACTTTCTCGCCCGATGCACCCGTTTCCGATAGAACACCATTGATATCGGACAGAATAGGCTTCGAATATGGTATTATACCAAAAGGTGGAATTTTTACGGATGGTGTTAGTGGAGACATATGGTTCTGTTTCGAGGAAGGAGCCGTTGTCCTTCACTCCACCTACGACGCTGATACAACTGTAACCAATCTCATCGTCTATCCTAATCCTGTTATTGCAGACCGTGGAATATTACCTACAATACATATCGGTCGTGCTGCGGCAGATGCATCACTTTCTATATACACCTCATCGGGACAAATTGTTCGACATTTCGAGAGATACTGGAAAGGACACGACGGAGTATTTCTGTGGGATGCCAAGAATGAATCGGGAGAATTAGTGGCGCCTGGGATTTATATCTTCGTTGCATCGTCTGACAAAGGTGTAGCAAAAAGTAAGGTTTTAATTATAAGATGATTAATGCAAAACTCTAATTTATCTCAAAAAATCTTAGTTTGGGGCAAACTATCAAAACATCACATTACTATCATTGTTTTCCTTGTCTTATTATTCCAGGCTCTCAAGCTGTATACTTTCGAAATACATCATGAAATATTTATTTTTGTAATATAGTAAAACCTTCAATCCAAATCTTATGAAATTGGGAGGTTTAAAATGAAACCGATCGATTATTTAACGGAACTTTCCTTCATACGCCGCGGTGGAACACAGGAAGAATTTAATGCAGCTAATATGATTAAAAGCTGGCTTGAAGATATGGGTTATAATGCCTGGCTTGAACCGTTCGACATTCTCGATTCAACGCCCGGAGACGGTGAATTAATCCCTATCGAACCGTATGGAGAAAGCATGTTTGTGAGACCGGTTGGGCTTTCTAAATGCGGGGAAGCAGAAGGACATATAGCAATTCTCGACGTTTCAGAACCGGAATTTGCCGATAAGAAAAATCTTAAAGACGCAATCGTTTTTATGCAACATTATCCAAGACAAAAATGGCTCGAGCTTTTTCGGGAAGCTGGTGTTGCTGCAGCATTAACTGTATTGGGTATACATATGGAAAAATCTGTCCTAACGCTATCTCAAACAAACGCAGCAGAATTTGGGAATGAGTTGTTGCTTTCTTCAATATCTTACGATAAAGCCATTAAACTTGTTCGAAACAAAGTAAAAAGAGTGAGAGTGAAACTGAAACAAGAGAAATACAGCGTAAAATCCCATAATGTAGTGGCAGAATTAGACGGGGAAAGCGACCGTCAGCTTATTGTCGTTGCGCATTTTGACACAACTCCCTTATCTCCCGGAGCTCAGGATAACGCCGCAGGAACTGCTGAGGTTCTTGGTGTAGCGAAACGTATTGTTAGAGAGAAATTCGCTCGAAGAATAAAATTTATATTTTGCGGTTCTGAAGAAAAGGGGCTTCTCGGTGCTAAATCTTACGTTGCTGCGCATGCAGATCAGTTAGATAAAATCGACCTTGTAATTAATCTCGACGTTGGCGGTAATCCATTTTCACCAATAATTTTCAGATCGATAGGGACGCAAGAATTACTAAACTATGTAAAAGGAATTTTACATCAGAAGGGAATGACCGGCAATTTTATCGAGGATATATACTCAAGCGACAATATGCCCTTTTCACGCAGAAATGTGCCATCTTTAGCCATTGCACGTGCAGGAATTGAATACAAGGGGCATTCTCCACACGATACTGCGGAGTTGACGTGTAATGAAGCGTTAGTGGATATTATCGATGCAACAGAAGTAATTCTTAGAGAAATTGCTAATTCAAAATTTTTGCCTTATGAGCGAAAAATTTCTGAGGAATTGAAAAAGAAAATAGAGGACTATTTTGCCGAACGTAAATAAATCAGAAATGAACTTCGTATCTTAACCTATTCAAACCCAGAGCGTCAGATATTTATATGTTTCCTAAGAACAACTAAATATGCTGGGGAATATGCAAGCTTATACGGCTTGGAATGACTCTTTACAATAAAGCCCCACCGTAAAAATTCCTTATTTAGTTTAAAATATTGTTCCATATCTAAATTTAATAGTCGAGATGCAATAAGATCTCCTAAGTCATTCCACCAACTAATTAAATTTGCAGGCTGCGAAATAAATTCCACTGCAGTTTGTGAAGCAG
>JAUXEQ010000030.1 GCA_030620455.1 bacterium
CCTATCGATCGAGAATCCCTCGATGCAAAAGCTTGCTGCAACAGTACCATAGACAAGACCAATACGGATAGTTTCTTTAGTTAGCTGGTTTTCTCTCGATATATAACCCATCATTCCTCCGCCAAAGGAATCTCCAGCACCTGTTGGGTCAATTATATCTTTAGTGGGATATGCGGGTAATACAAATAGCTCATCGTCTTTACCTACAAGCATAGAACCGTAAACACCTCGCTTGAGAACCACCCAATCTGGTCCCCATGAGAGTAATTTTTCAGCTCCAGCCAGTGGGGATCTGAGTCCTGTAAGAAGCCTGAGTTCTAATTCATTTAGAAACAACATATTAATATTCTTTATGACATCTAAAAGCTTTTTTCGCTCTCCCTCGATCCAAAAGTTCATTGTATCGGCAGCCAGAAGAGCAGTTTTTTTCATTTGCTCAGCAACCTGAAGCTGCAATGCTGGATGAATGTTTCCAAGGAAAATATAAGGCAGATTGCAATAACTATCTGGCAAATTCGGTGAAAAGTCCGCAAAAACATTGAGTTCAGTGTTTATTGTTTCTGGATCGCTAAAATCCTCATCGTAAATGCCAGTCCAACGGAATGTCTTTCCTTTGTCTACATATAGTCCATTCATGTCTATACCGCAGTTTCTTAGTTTTTCCAGATGTATCTCCGCAAAATCTTCACCAACGACACCGACCATGTGAACTTTAGATACTTTGCTTGCAGCAACAGAAAAATATGTGGCTGAACCTCCCAGACTGTCTGAGACCTGTCCTTTTGGTGTTGTTATATTATCTAGTGCAACTGATCCTACGACTAACAGACTCATCGATGCTCCTTCTTTTGATTATTTACTTGTGGTGTAAAGACAAATAGTTTAGCTGTTGAAATCATGTTAATTCTAGTTCATCTCCTTCGTTAGGAACGTAAACTTCCTTAAGATTGTCCAGATCTTTAAGTGCTAATGCCAGTTCAAGTGTTTGTGCTTCTTCGCCGTGTACAGTAAAAATTTTCTTAACTGGTCCAAGTCTCGATGCGTATTCAATGAGTTCATCTCTGTCTGCATGAGCAGAAAAGGAATTGGATTTGAAAACTTCTGCTTTAACTGTGTAATGCTCACCAAGGATAGGAACATTTTCCAAACCATCCATAAATTTCCTTCCCAATGTGTTTTGAGCCATGAAACCAACAATCATAATTGTGTTTTTAGGATCTTCGACATTGTTCTTAAGATGGTGCAATACTCTTCCTGCTTCTGCCATTCCGGATGCTGAAATTATAATCATAGGTTCTTTGATTGTATTTAGTTCCTTCGATCTATCTACGGATCGGACATATTCAATTCTTGCAGTATCAAAAGGATCCGTACCATTTCGTAATAATTCTTGAGTATCTCTATCAAACCAATCGAGGAATTCTCTGAAAACGAAAGTAAGATTAACCGCCAGAGGAGAATCTATGAATAATGGAATATCTGGGATTCTATTTTCAGTATGTAATTCTGCAATATAGTAAATAAGTTCTTGGGTTCGCTCGAGAGCGAAAGACGGGATAATAATTTTTCCACCACGTTCGAAAGTTCGATTTATTATTTCTGCAAGTTCTTCTTTTGCATTTGAAATGTTTTCATGAACTCTATTGCCATATGTGCTTTCAATGAGAGCATAATCCACATCCCTCATTTGTTCGGGGTCATTAAGGAGTGGAAGTCCTTTTCTACCGAGATCCACGATGTAGCCTAGATTTATAACATAACTACCCTCTTTTATTCGAAGTTTAGTTAAAGCAGCGCCAAGCACATGTCCCGCCTCGATAAACATAACCTCCACATCCTCAGCAACTTGGAACCATGTATTGAGCTCATATGGTCGAATAAGTCGAATTGCATCCATAGCATCTGACATTTCATATATTGGTTCCATCTGTGGGATACCTTTTTTCCTATTTTTCTTGTTGATATATTCAATATCTCGTTCCTGAAGATATGCTGAATCGGGAAGCATATAATGGCAGAGTTCATCGGTGGGTGAGGTTGTATAAATTGTTTTATTGTATCCGCTTCTAGCAAGATTTGGAAGATTTCCAGAGTGATCAATATGCGCGTGACCAACCACAACTGCGTCAATTTCGTTTGCAGCGAAAGGTAAATTGCGATTTTTTTCTCTGCTTTCCTTTCTTCTACCCTGAAATAAACCGCAGTCGAGCAAAATTTTGGTTCCTTGTGCAGTTGTTATAAGATGTTTAGAACCAGTTACACTTCTTGCAGCGCCCAAGAATTGAATTTTCATTTATATCCTTTCGGAGTTTCCTGTTTATTAGTGAGTTCGGCTTTGTCACTAATTAAAGAAGTAAATATAGCAACTATAAAGTTAAATTGACTATGTTGTTTGATGTAATTTACTTATCCTCAAATTCCATTATAGAATAGAGATTATAAGGTTCGATTTTCTTCCGACCATTCAAATCTGCAAGCTCGATAATGACTGCTATATCTACAATTATTCCATCTAACTTTTCAATCATTTTTGCAGCTGCTTTAAGAGAGCCACCAGTAGCGATTAGGTCATCTAAAAGCAGTACATTTTCACCCGGTTTTATTGCATCTGTATGCATTTCAAGAGTATCAGTCCCATATTCTAATTCGTAAGTCTCCGAGATAGTATTCCATGGAAGTTTGTTCTTTTTTCTAATAGGAACAAATCCTACACCCAATTTATTTGCTAATGCTCCACCAAAAATGAAACCTCTCGATTCGATCGCTGCGACGACATTAATATTAATGTTTTTATAGCGATCATATAGGATTTCAATGGTTTCATTAAATGAATTAGGATCTCCTATTAAAGTTGTAATGTCCCTGAAAATAATACCAGGTTTTGGAAAGTCAGGAATATTTCTTATGCTATCTGCGAGATCCATCAGTTTCACCTCCTTTTATTGAGAGATCGTAACAAAAACTATTCCCCAATCTCTATCACAAATAATAAACCCATCCTCGAAAATATCAACACTAAAAGCGTATGGCGTCTCAAGTTGTCTTCTATAGGGAAATTAACAACCATTGAACTATCAACTGGTTCTATAAGATCGATAAGTCTTACACCATTTTCGGGGAGATTTCTATCTGCACATCCTGAAATTATAAATATTATAGCAGATGCTGAAACAAAAAGAAATATGGCTTTATTAATATTAGAGATAATTTTCAAAACTTATATCACTCCAGGAGGAATTATCAGATTTTTCAATTCCAAGTTTATTATTTTCTAATCACAAACTCCACTCTTCTGTTTCTTGCTCTACCCTCGGATGTTCCATTATCCGCAATGGGATCTGTTTCTCCAAAGCCAACAGCTATGAGTCTGTGAGCCAAAATACCATATTTAGAAACAATGAATTTTTTGACTGCATCAGCTCTTTTCTGTGAAAGGTCAAGATTGTATTTCTCTGAACCGATAGAATCGGTATGTCCTCTTATTTCAATTATCCATGTGTGATTTTCATTAAGAATTTTTGCAATTTGTGCAAGTATGGAAAACGATGCAGGGGATTCGATTTTTGAGCTATTGAAGGCGAAGAATATTTCATTTGTAATGTATTTTCCTTTCTCCTTAAATTGTGTCGTTATCTCCTCATAAACTTCTTTTCCTTTCCTAACTT
Source organism: bacterium (assembly GCA_030620455.1). Taxonomy (GTDB): domain Bacteria; phylum UBP14; class UBA6098; order B30-G16; family B30-G16; genus JAUWMV01. The sequence goes on from JAUXEQ010000030.1 coordinate 3,666, forward strand.
CAGCTAGTGGTCTGGTACATCCTCTTTCATCGACGAATGTGTAGGGAGGTGTATCGGGACAATAGTCGAATTCATTCCATACACCGTCTTTATCACTATCTTCATGGGTCGTTGTAAAGAAATTGAAACAAACACCTAAACCAAAGTGAAAATATCCACGCCAGCTTCCTGCACTAACATAGTTTGTATCCGATATAGGATAATGTTGAATTTGTTCCCATTCTAAATCATTTGGATACATAGTAAATTTAATAAAGCCATTAATCCCAAGGTATGAGGTAATGTTGTATTGTGTACCAATCACTAAAGGTATTTTAAATCCTGTTCTATCCTTACTACCTTTTACTTTTTTTCGAATGATAACCCCAGTTTCGTCAGTTGCGATAATGCTAAAATTCCAGAAGCCAATACCAGTTTGAACATATGGGTTAATTTTTTTATAAGGAAAAAATTCGTAGCCTACTAACATATCGATATTCCAGTCATTCCATTCGTGAATCTCAGTATATCTAATAAATAACTCATCGTAAAAAATCATATCATCCGGAACATCCGGATAAAGTAAACCTGATCCGTAGCTAACACCAAAACTCCAATTGTAGTATTCCTCGGATGGGTAATTTATTCTTATATCTAACTGCCCATCGGAATGGCCATTGTTGCCAATTCCGTAGTTTCCTCCCAGCATTACTGACCCAAATTTAAATTTCTTAACCGCATAGGTGGGACAAAGGAGTGAAATGATTAATAAAAATGCAAGAATGGAATTACGTCTCATTGTGACCCTCCTTAAGGTAGGTTTGGTATTTCTATATTATTGTGATTTTCCCGATTAGACAAGTGAAAAGACTTGTCTCATAGTTTAAATATGCTGCTTTATGAATTATTTTGTTTTTTTACCTGTTAAATTAAGAATTTCTTTCAGATCTTTTTCAATGCGACAAGAGTAAAACTTCTGAATACGTGAAAGAAATCACTTTTAAGAAAAAAATATACAGTCACAGTCACAGTCAAAATGAGAAGTAATAGAATAATCAGGATTCTATATAAAGCATTAAGACGTTAATCTAAATTTTCTGTATCATCTGGGGAAGTAAATTTAATGAAATCAGGAAATTCGCTCCTTTCCTCAGTTATTTCACCGATATAAGATGTAATAATTTTCGAATCCGTTTGTTTTGCTTTCCACTTAAGATTTGCAATACTGGGTACAATATCTTCAAAAGTAAATAGCCTTTCACCTTTCGGAAGATATAATATTACTGCACTGGCAGTGAGGATAGGTGGTGTTTTTGTACTCGATGTCGAAGTTTTTCCGATAAATTTTCCCTTGTAAATACTAACCATTTCATTCTTGAAACGCCAGAGAATGGAATTTATAATTTCAGGAATTTCATCGAATTGTTCGGACTCGGTTTCAAACACCGAGAAGAATTTGTCTCCGCTAACATGCCCGATGAAAACTTTTCTGCTTTCTGAGATTTCTCTTAAGATGTCTGCAAAAATTATGATAGCTCGATTACCATCCTGGAAACCAAATTTATTATTAAAAGCTGTAAAATCATCGAAATCGAAATACACAATTGCAAATGCTTTGTCTTTTTTTTGTATCGATTGCGAAATATATTCATTTATTCTTTTCGGTCCTGGAAGTTTGGTTAATGGATTTTCCTCTTTTGATAAAGCTATTTTTTTATCATTTATTGCTTTTAGAAGTGATCCTGAAAATAGAAAACCTCTATACTTTCCGCTTTCTGTTAAAATGACACCTTCCGGTTCAGTTGCAGTTGTAATAATTTCAATAATACTATCGATCGTGGTGGTAATTTCAGAAATTGGAGCTTTGATTATAAACTTTTCTAAGGAAACTTTTGAGTCCTTATTTTTCAATAATTGCTGACCAGTTTCAGTATTAATGAATTGTTTTATTTCGTTCTCTCGTATAATTCCCAAAGGTTCATCCTGTTGATTAACGACAGGCAGAAGATTAGTTTTGGTTTCAATAAGTAGCTTTATTAAATTAACTAAGCTGTATTGTCCATATTTTATGGGATCAATTTTTTTTATTTTACTGAAAAAATATCTTGAATCATCGGAGCAAGTAAAAATATTTCTTCTGTTTAATTGATTCACATATTCGTATTTAGGTTTCAATTTTTCTATCTGTGTTGTTGGTTTTTGTATTAAATAACCCTGAATGAAATCGGTACAAATTTCCTTGCATGCATAAAATTCGTCCTCAGTCTCAACACCTTCCGCAATAACAGTTATTCCCATTAAATGAGCGAGATCGATTACTTTCGAAACGAACAGTTTCTTTTTGGTATATTTTGCCAGTTCATTAATAAAAGAAATATCAATTTTTAAATAATCTGGTTTTGAATAATAAAGAATTTGAAGTCCTGAATATCCTGCTCCAAAATTATCGATAGCAATTTTAAAACCTTGTTGTTTGAAAAGGGTGAGTATACTTTTGGCGAAAATTAGGCTTGAATATTGGTGCTTTTCAGATATTTCGAAACATAAATTGCTTGGTTCGAAACTCATTCCTTCACAATCGGGAATACTGCATTTAGAAATGAAATTCGGTATCAAAAGAATTCGGTTATCTACATTGTAGAAAAATTTATAATTAGAGGCATTTTCAAGTGTGCAGAATTTCTTAAACGCTTTTGCCCTAAATCTTTTATCGATTTCTAAAAGTATTTGTTCTTCAAATGCAGAGTCGAAAATGCTGTGAATAGTGGGAAATCCAGCACTTTCGTGGTTTCTTAAAAGCGCTTCATAACCGATGCATACGCCATTATGAATGTTTACAATTGGTTGGAAAGCATAATCTATTCGTTGCAATATTTCTTTCCATTTCTCAATTTGCATACGACCCCCATAACAAATGTATAGTAAAGTTTATATATAGCAATTGAAATTGATTGAAAAAAATCAAGGACCATAGAAATAACGTTTTCTCAAATATGAATTGGACTTTCGAAAGAAATCATTTTTTTCTATTGAGATAATACCTTTAAATTTGTATAGCAATTATAATCTATACACACTTGATTTGAATGTGTTTTAAATAGAATTTTCACTTTAATCCTCATTATCCTTAATGTAAAAATTGAGAATAAAAAATGACATTGAAAGTTGAGATATGAATAGTTTGAATAACAAACTTGCGGTTATATTAACATCGGGTGGAATGGATAGCTCGACAATCCTCGCAATAGCTGCAAATTTAGGTTTAAAGATTGCTGCGATTCATTTCGACTATAAACAACGAAACCGAATAAAAGAACATGAAGCGTTCATCGAGCTTTCGAAATTTTATAACGCGCAGTATACATTCGTTTCAAAGCTATATACTCTGGGTGAAATAGGCGGTTCTGCCTTAACAGATTATAGCATAGATATCCCCAAAGAAATTCCTATAGAAAATAGTAGAATTCCATCTACCTATGTGCCGTTTAGAAACGGTATTATGCTCTCTATTGCTGCTGCATGGGCAGAAATTATTAAAGCCAAAAGTATTTTTATCGGTGTGGTTGAGGAGGATAGTTCAGGTTATCCTGATTGCAGTGAAAAATTCATTATCTCGATGGGACAGTGCATTAATCTTGGTAGAAAACCAGAAAGTGCAGTAAATCTTATTGCACCGATCATACATCTTAAAAAATCGCAGATTGTTAAAATAGGGGAATCTCTTGATCTTCCTTATGAGAAAACGTGGTCGTGTTATCGTAGTGGCGATATTCACTGTGGGGAATGTCCGGCATGCAGGCTTAGAAAGAGAGCTTTTAGGGATGCGAAAGTACCAGATCCTACTTCTTATTTAGTTGAATGAAATTGCCATATAGTGCTAAGATAATAATCTTTAGGATTCGAATAAGGAAGCGATTTTTTCAAGAAGAAGCTCCAATTGAAACGGTTTCTCCTTAAAAAATACACCTTTTAATCCATCTCTTGCTGCCTTAACAACAGTATGGTCAGGATCGTAACCAAACGCTGTCATTAATATTATATTTGTTTTCGGATTTTTTATGCGCGCAGCCTTGAAAACTTCATATCCATTAGCATAGGGCATCTTTATGTCAGAGATTATTAGATCGTAGTCTTTGCATTTAATTTTCTCTATAGCTACTCTGCCGTCCTCTGCAGTGTCGACTTTCATATTGAAATGTCTCAGGAACTCAGCAAAACCTTCTCTTATTATCGGTTCGTCATCAGCAACCATAATATTTAGAGTCTTAATTTTTATTTTAATTAATTTGCCAGAAGGTTTAACTGTTATTTTGGGTAGCGAAAGCATCTCAAGTTTGCCAATATATCGCTCATCTTCGAGATCTTGAGGATTTTGAAGTGATTTTGTTATTTCGGCAATCTGAAAGGATCGAGTTAATGCTTTGTTAAGACCTTCTGCGAAGCTTATATGAAGCTTATCATCTCTTATTTCACTAATATCCTGCCTTAGATGCGATAGCAATGCTACCTGTGCCATTAACTGATTGTTTATGTGGTGAGAGAGAGCAACGACTGTCTTTTGAATTGCTTTATTTCTTTCTGCTTCAATTTTTTGCTTTTCTAGTTCTTTAATAGGTTTAAGGTCTCTACTAATCCCAACTGTTCCGATTTCATCACCATTTTGATCGAATAATATCGAGGAAGAAAGAGAAAGTGGAATAGTTTCACCGTTTTTGGATACGACCTTAATTTCCTCTTGTATAACAGTGCCCTCGCTGCTTCTCATTTTCTTCATAACTTCTCGAGCTTGTTCGGGATAGCGATATATTCCGAGCACAGAATGACCTATTATCTCATTAGCTTTGTATCCCAATGTCTTTTCCGCAGCCTTATTCCAGACCCTTATTTTCCCATCATTATCTGAAGTTATAACCAGATCTGCGGAACCAGCGATGATTTTCTTGAGGTAAGTTTCTTGTTCTATAAGCTTATTCGTCATACGATTTCGATCTATAATCCAACCGCATAGATAGGCATATATTTCAAGAAATCTCAGTGCATCGTTTTTTGAAGAGAGTGTAAATTCATCAAAGGGTTCATCAACAGAAATAACACCAATAATCCGTTTGGTTTGCGATTTTAATGGCACAAAAAGGTAATCTTTTGGATGCCAACCAGATTTTTTAGGTTCAATTTCGCTTTGGATGCCACCGATTTCATTAGAGAAAGGATCGTTGTGAGGTATGTAATATGATTTACTTATTTGGTATTTTGGCGAAAATATCTTTTCCCATATCTCCTTTGAAGGTGGTCTTTTTTGTTTGAATTTTTCGAAAGTTGCTTTTGAAACCCCGGCATATCCAATATGCTTGCGTTTCCAACTTCGTCCAAAAAGCGATATTAATGCTCTTCGGAAAAGCCTAGCCTTTACTATTGCTTTAGCTATAAGCTGTAGTTGATTGCTTAGATTTTTCGATTGGGTAACAGTCTGTGCAGTTGAAAGTAATATCTCAAATCGATCTACTATGAAATTTGAGTTTTCCTCGAAATTTTGTTCTAGTTCCTTCTCGTCCATTGCTTTCCGTTAGATTAATTTATTCTAATTTAATTGAGCAATTACTTTACAACAATTACTCCTGTTCTGCTTGACCTACATGCTCAAGAGCTCTAAAATACTGACGAACAGCATCCTGATATTGCCTAGGATACGGTTTCGATAAAATTTGCAGAAGTGCCTGTTGCACGACATTTTTCCTTTCACCCAAATCATCTGGAAGTAATTCTGGAGATGAGCGAACAACGTCTTTTCCTGTGGTGGCTTTTCGTCTTTCTGAGAATTCTCTTTTGTGAATGGATTTTTGTGTGTAGAGCATCCTCGAGAGTATTCGATCCTGACGCTGGAGCGTTCTTTCTGTTATGTTAAACTTTCTTAGATCTTCTTCGACTTTTTTCATATCTTCTGCGGTTTCATCCATGCGACCTAAGAGATTGGAATGTTGTTCTAATTCGTTTTTAAGCCCTTGTAAAGCTTTCCTAAGAACAGCTTGTTCTGCTGCAAGTCGAGCAGCAGCTGCCTGAGCTTCAAGCGACAAACCTCCAGGTTGCTGGCATTGAGAGCATAACGGCATAGTCTGTTGGTTGATACCAGATTGTTTGTTGCACATTTGGTTCATTTTTTCCATAAGCTGTTGTGCTCCGGAAGCGCATTGAGACTGATTCATTGCTTTCTTTGTTCTAAGAAGTAATTCTGTAGCAAGGTTGATATTACTCAAAGCCTCAGCCTGATGAGGATTTCTAACCATATGTCTCGACTCGGAAATTATTGTAATTGCTTGAGCAAGAGATGATTCCGACTTGTGAAGTAGAGCGTAAAGGGCAGGTGGAATCATGAAGGTTTTTCCACCCATTTCACCGATTCTGGCTGTTACTTTTTTAAGACTTTCTCTCAGATCTCCCAATTCAGAGGCGTATTCGTTGAATTTAGTTCTATCTTTGCCGCTGTTAATTTCAGTAATAATTCTCTCGATATTAGTGGATATATAAAGTAGTTCTTGAACAGTCTTCCTCATATCTATATTAAGTGCTTCCTGAAGCATCTCATTCATATTCTGTTGCATATTTTCAAAATTCATAGAAATATCAGAAAGCTTCTTTGATAATTGCATTCCGTGTTTTCGTGCGGCTTTCGAGTTATTGGATTTCATTTGATTTAGCGCATTCTGAGCATTCTGAGGAAGGTTCATGTCCTCAAGTTCCTGAGCTAATTTTTCCATTTCCTCATGTGGCATATCTGAAATACTTTTCATTTCGTCGGCAAGGTCTTTTGTTGTTTTCTCCATTTGCTCGAGCTGGTTTTTAACTTGTTGTTCCATTCTCTCGAGAGATTCCATATTCTCAGCGTTTTCGAGTCCTTCATTAATCCTATCCTGCATTTCCTTGATCCTATCCGCCATTTTCTTTAGCTCGTCGAGTTTCATTTC
>JAUXEQ010000044.1 GCA_030620455.1 bacterium
CTTTCACGAATATCCTATCGACTTATCAACAGTAATTCTTGAAATAAACGATTCAATAATATTAGGAACGGATAGTCGCTTATCTCTTATAGATGGTGATACGCTTTTGTTTTCCCCCGATTTAGGATTTTGGAAGGATTCTACGTGGATCGATGTTTGTTTGAGACAAGCTAACGATATTCACGATAACGAACTTGCAGAAAGCCCAATATGTTGGGGTTTTTGGAACGATTTTTCCCCACCGGTCTCGGAAATGATTTCTCCCTTACGTCCAGAACCTATTCGATTTATAGATCAGGTTATCGATATTCAAATAGTGGATAATTTATCAGGAGTCGATACGTCTGCGATTGAATACTCTCTGGATGATATATATTACTCGCGAGATCAACTGGTTTGGATAGAGTGTGATACAGGCTGGATTGTACGCTTTGATCCTATATCGAACGATTTATCCTACGTACCTGTCGACACCATTAAGATTCTGATACATGTTTGTGATAATGTCGATTCAATTTATTATTGTGGTCCGAATTGCCAGGATTTTCAATTTTTCTTACCGGTAATGATTATCGACGAGTGCCAGCGATTTCCAAATCCCTTTACGCCGAACTCGGATGGCCTCAACGATTTTGTGCAGTTTTACTTTCCTGATTTCGGGGTGAAACCGGGAGATGTTTTCATTTTTGATATTTATAATAAAGAAGTTAAGGAAATACATGTTCCGAAGGGCTTAGATTGTAAGGAAAGCGCACAATGGGACGGCACTGATCGGGATGGCAATCCTCTTCCACAGGGAGTTTATATTTACCTTATCAAAATCGATGGTGAGATTATTTGTCAGGGAACAGTGAGTATAGCAAGATAAAAACGAGTGTAGTTTATTTTATGAATAATAACTCTTACTAATTTCGGTTAAGATGTGAATATTTTTTTGTGGAATCGACATAAAAACAAAACAGCGATAATACCTAAACCTAATGCAATTATAGCTTGTGTATTGTAGAACTGGCATCCTGAAAGTTGGAAAATTTTACCACAAGTCATAAAACTTCCCATAAGTAATATTGTTCCTATATAAATAAGAACATGATCTCGGAAGATAGTTTTTATTAGTGCCCATGCGAATCCAACTATGATGAGATTCTTAAGCAAACTCCAGAAGTACTCAGGAAGAGTTTGCATTTCGGAAGAGCTTATTAGAATTACAAGCGAAAAAATGAGCAGTGGAAAGTACTTACCAAATTTTTCAACAATAAAATCATAAACTGCAAAAGCAGCAGGTAGAAAAACTAAAATTCCCCACAGCCAGTAATTCAAAACCTCACCAGCAGGGAAATATTTAGCCATTAAGTCAGGATACAGTAACCCAACGGATGCCAAGGGTGGATTGAATATATACTCCATCCATTTCAGGAATCGTAATAACGCAATTATACTCAGAGATGAAATAATTGGATATAGAAGTTTGAAACCTGTGGGAATATTTATTTTAATACAGTATCGGAATCTTGTATTTGTAAACGCAGCGACTGCAACGCTGGAAGCAATTCCTGCAGTTAGAGCTTTTACACCGATTTGAGTCCACATTTGAGCAATGAAATTTCTATATGACTCTGCCGTGTTGTAACTGATCAAGTGAGACTGGATCGTATTTAGATCGATCGATATACTTAATAAAAATGCAATAACTCCAGCACCAAAAATAAGCGAAAAGAATTGCTTGCGCATGCTTATTGCTCGTACAAACTGCAAGACCACAATAAAAAGAAGAAATGCCCATCCCAAAAGCGGTAAGAAATTGAAAATGATAGAAAGCGTTGTGTTTTTTCTGTCCTGCCGAAGCCATTGTTCAGGGATTTTAAGTTCTGTAAATGGACCAGTCGGTTCATCTCCGATCAAATACACACCAACTCGCCATCTCGCGGCACCCACCGAATCCCATGATTGCCATACATATTCATGATCCTTTCTGGAGGTTTTGTCTTTGCTGGATTTTATTACTACATCCCATTTCGAGACTTGCCCGAGATTATATTGCAATAAATAATTCAAAGCAATATCATAAGCTGAGTCGGAGGGCAGATAAGCACCACTATCGTCGTCTGATACAAAATGATTATATGAAATAATGTTGCCTTCAGGGTTAAATAACAGCGAATATTCATTTTCCTGTCCCGGCTGGAAAAACCTAATCTCCCACACATAAAAAGGCGAAAATCCCTGAGGACCGAAAGTTCTATCGATTCCCGACCAGCCCGTTTTTTGATAGACATATTTGAGTTCACTTGTGTTAGGCAAAGTAATAATATGCTTTGTTAATTTAAAATCGGAAAATTCTGCATCACTTGAGGATATGAATTCGTGGGCTGAATTCGTGATTTGGGATGGGTTTAAGGTGAATGTATGATACTTTTGACCTGGATGCAAAAAAGCTAAAATAATTGCAGCAACTGATATGAGTATAAAAACAACAGATGCGGTTTTGCTGGATGGTGTAAATCGAGTTTTCGGAGTTAATATTTTTGGACTTATGATAACCTTTTTTGAAATTTTACTTTCATTTAAAGATGTTCGACTTCTGATGCGTAATATTCTTCCAAGCAAAACCATTATTGCAGGAATTAGAACTATAATAACCACCATTATAGATGTGAAAGCATTGCCTTGACCGAAAATAATGTATCCAGATAACGCAGAATTAACCACGAAATGCCATGTTAATGTAGAAATAGCACCAAACTTCAGAAAGATGAAACCTGCTGCGATTCCGATAAAACCGACCTCGATTCCGCGCACATATCCGGGCGATTGGGGATAATTACTGTGAAGAAAACCCCATACGATCGCTAACAATATTATACCGCTAATTTTGCTTTTAAATAACCTCGAGATAAATGAAATACCGAAAAGCCTGAAAATAAATTCTTCACTTAGTGCTGCGCCTAATGCAATAGAAAAAGGGAATATCCACGGGATAAACGTACTCATAAGCTCAGTGTATGAGCTATCAGTAGGCACCCAGAAGCCCATTCTTTGACCTAATGTATAAAAAAGAACTAAAAATGCTAAATGAAATAATGCGAATAAATAACCGAAAAGAACAGCTTTTCTAAATTCTTTGGTTTTCCAGCCAGCGGGAGATAAGATATCTGGCAGAAAAGTCATCCGAGGAGCAAATTCTCGATATAATCTTTCTCCTGCAATAAATGCTGGGATAATCAATGCTCCAGCACTTATGCTCAAAAGGAAAGCTATTAGTATTTTCTCTGTAATAAATGTTGAGAAATTTGTTGCAGTATCATAATTCATTATGTCAAGAGGCATAAGGTTTAATTCATTGATAAAGGATACAATTACAACGATTATTCCTAAGAATGCAGCGGTTCGCCAGGGAGTGTTTGTCACTCGAAAAGATCTAAAAAAAACGAACATCATAGCGATTAATAGTATAATAACTAGAAATGTAGCAAAGGATTGGAATAGCCTATTCGTGCTTCTTATCGATTCTAATTCTCTCCTGAAACTTTCCTTAGTGTGAAGATATTTCTCGAAATATCCGATTTGGTCGCCACAAATTTTTATTCTTATCCTTAACGAAGCATCTTTCAGTTGATCGCCCATTCTATCGAATTCAAAGATGTGATCTCGTCTATTAGGCAGATTCTCTGAGCTTGAGTTCTTGATGATGTATTTTTTTCTTTCAATACCCAGTTTAACAATAAAATTCTCAGCAAGTTTAAACGCAGAATCGGATTCAATAAAAGCCCCTGAGGATGTTTCTGGAAGAAAGTGTTTTATATACACAATTGAGGAATCATCAGGCGTTATTCCGACGAAAAACTCCTGTTCTTGTCCAGGAATGAAATATCGTCCTAACCAACGCCATACTGGGATACCTCTTTTTTGGTGGAAACTTATTATTGAATCTCCACAGTAAACTCTGTCTATATAAAACTTACCAACTTCATCCATTATAATGAATCTTTTGTATTCGATCGGGGAATAACCAAAAGAAGTAATAACAGAATCCATTACTTGTGCAGCATCGGTCTTTTGAAGTTTTATTGGAACTTCAACCTCGGGGAAAGCGTTGCGAAATTGTTTTTTAAGCAACAAAAATCCACCAATGGACAGAGCAAGAATGAAAATTAATATGATTTTGTCTTGTGTTTTCATCGAGAGGTAAATATTTATATGTTAAATTAGTTAAAATATAAAAAAAAATTTGGTAAAAACCTAAGGTCAAATATATTATCTCTCAGTTTGAAAACAGATAAGGAGGAATTAAATGAAGTGGTTCTTATTTCTGATCTCGATGTTACTAATGCTATTCTCTTTTGTAGCGGCACAGGACCTAACCTATGGTACAGTTGTTGCAGAAGTAAACGGGCAGGAGATCACAGTTGGCGAGTTTTTTATGGAGTTAAATCGTTTGACTCCGGAGGTTCGATCGGGGATAATTGAGGATCCAAATGGTAAAACTGAAGTTTTAAATTTAATAATTAGGAAGAAACTTTTAACTGCCGAAGCTAAAAAACTGAAAGTCGATACTCTTAATGCAGTGAAAATTGAAATTTATAGGTATGCACAGGAAGTCTATGCTCAATACCTGTTGGATATTACAGGTCGAAACGCTGCAAAGTGCACTGAAGAAGAAGCTAAGCAGTTTTATGATAATAACGACACTTTATTTAAGATTCCCAATACATATCATTTGATGCAAATTATTTTGCCAAAGGAGTCTGAGGCTAAAGATGTCATTAAGAAATTGAAATCAGGAAAGTTGGATTGGGATGAAGCGATAAAAAACTACCCAGGAATTACTGGGATGGCATCGGGTGACGCCGGATGGGCAGCGGAAAACAGACTCGTTCCGGAATATAAGGATAAGATAATTAGCATTAAGACAGGCGATATTGATGGCCCTTTTAAAATTGGTGAAGGTTACTTCGTAATAAAGATGATTGAGAAGGAGAAAGCCCGAGACCTTACATTCGAGGAGACCAAGGATAGGATAATACAGGTAATAGGTCAACAACGTGCTCGAAAAGCCGTTGAAGAACTGAAGAGCAAACTCTGGATGCAGTCCAAGCATACAATTGACAATGCTGTTCTTCAGAAAATACCTCTTAACCCATAATTTTGCTTGGCATTATAAAATTTTCTAAATTTTAGGTGTAATGTCATTTGTTTTAGAACCCCGATATCGAGTCGGGGTTTTTAATTGTTACAATGATATTTATTCCTTATTTATACTTTTCTGATTGAAATGAATTATTTAACGCAACGATTACTTATGCGATCTCGTAAAATTAAATTTTAAGATTCTTAGATTCGTAAAAAAATAATGCATAAGCTCCAGTGTTTAAAAAGGTTAATTATTTAACTTAACAAAATTATTTAAAAGCTCAAAATTATCTATTGACAATTATCGAGATACCTATTATTCTATATTTATATATGTTTGTAAATATTATTTTAAGGTAGTTTCTGCAAAAAATGAACAATTAAAAGAAGGTGCATTATGTCAAATCGGAAGATATTTGATAGAAGCTTATACTTATCGATTGTAGCAATTCTTTTATTAGGGGCTTTCTCTTATGCTAAGGATTTTTCTTGGGAATCCCTTCGTTTTGAGGTGAATCCTGAATATGTGTATACATATGGAGAATATCATTTCAAAGATTGCGATACTGTAGGTGAAACTATAAGTTTGAATTTCCATTTTTCCACAAGGGATAGTTTGGGGAAGCCATATGATATTAATATTATGACTCTCGAAGGTGATACAATAAACTGGGAATGGATCGAGGAACACCATGAGTTTTCATTCGATATACCACAGGAACCTTGTGCTGTGATTATTAATTATAAGACAAATATTCCCAGCAACCTTTTTGTTTATCCACTTCCAAAGGCATACGATTTTGACGAGTCGCTTGATTCATGTGTTATCGAAATTAGATTTCCCGAAAAACTATCTGTTTCAACTAATTATTCTGCGGATACAGTTTTTTATGAGAATAATACTGCAGTTGTGAAGTTGCGAAAATTAGGCTTTTTACCTGAGCAAGATTTTGAAATAACTATTAATCCTTCTGTCAAATAAGTGACAAATCCTTTTTGCATAGCTTTCTTATAAAAACCTCGAATTTAAATGCGCTACGCTTATTTTTCTCTCTATTTTAGATAAATTATAGGTTTACAAATAGGTTTCTTACCCGTTATACTTCTAATGAAATAAATCCCAGAATTAATATTTTTATTAGGTTGCCAGATGACTGTATTTTTTGAGGATAATTCCTCGATAATATTACCCCTAAGATCGATTATTTCAATGTTAACACCATTTGGATTGCTAATCCTGCAAGCATTGTTGAATGGATTTGGGAAGATATTAAGCATGTTTTGATTAGGCAATGATTTGCCCTCCTTGATTTCTGATATGCCAGACCATCCCGCTAATCTCGCCATCATCCACCAGAGAGCTTTACCCTTGTTCTCGCAGCTTTCAAGAGTAGTATGTCCCGGTCCTCCGGGATTATTGTAGTGTGGATGCTCGCTGGGAACAACGTGAGTATCGATAGTGTAAGTATGATGTTCTGTGCCATACCATGCGTCGATATCTGCAAAATCGAATAGAACTTTATCGTTATCTCGACAAAACTGGCGAATCTGTTCGTTTCTGAGATATCGATTTAAACCATTGGAACCTATAGCCTGTGCGTTACCGGTTATATAAATAAATGTTACTCCAGGGAATTCCGATTCTAATTGAGCAATACTGTCAAGATATGCTTGTGTTTCGGTTTCGCTGTTGTGATCTTGCTGGCAACACCACGACCATAAGGAGTAATTTATTGTAGGATTGTTATTTAGAACATCTCGGGTTTTGTTCATGCCATCATGAGTTTTCCAATAAAGTTCCGGTGTAATATATGTTACGCTTTCCTGACCGTCGAAAATGTTGAAACTGTTTGCATCGGTGGGAAGCCGTGATGATGCTCTCGAGTATTTGTAGAAGGAATTGGCTCTTTCGATAGCTTCCAATCCATGCATTAGTTGACTACCGTGAGATGTGTGAGCATAATGCAGTCTGCAATTGCATTTCACCGAGTCGATCCAAGCGTTGGGAACACGGCTCAGATCTGTGCATGAGTGATCGATGATAATCGGGTCGGCATAAAGGTAAAAAGCGAATAAAACAAGTGGGACAAATAAGAGGGTGGTGGTTCTTATTTTAAGTTCTATCATATTTACCTCCTATGGTATGAAAAATGGATTTGTCGCAAGGGATTTCTAAAAAATGCTTCAAACAATAATATATCTAAAATGTATGGAATAATCAAGTGTGAAGTAAGTAATTTGGTGGGTTACTCGATAACAAAAATTTTCTTCAAAATTTCCATGCCATTTGCTGTCTTTATTCTCAGGAGGTACAATCCACATGTTTGTGGAACTGTTATCTCGGAGGTGTTTTCTGTATTCGACACTAACTTTCCAGTTAAATCGAATACCTGCGCACGTTTAACGACATCCGGCAGTTTGCATTTTGCAGAACGATTTATAGGATTGGGGAACAGATCGAAATCATCTTGAGGGCATTCAAATTTACATTCTTGGATGCTATTTGTATCCATTTCCAATATACATAGATAGCCTAAACCACCAAAACCGTATATATAATTTTCTTTCACAGCAAGTTCACTTGTTGATATTGGATAATATCCAATCGTATCAAATGAACCACTTTCAACATCGGATACGTCAAAGATTAAAACTCGCCATGCTGAAACGTATAGCTTGCAATCGTCCCAGATTAAATCACTTACTGGATTTTCCTCCCACTTTGCCAACGGAACAGCGTTGTATAGACTATCCTCGATATCCTCGATCGATACAAAAACCACACCATAGTTAGTACCAAGAGCTATAACACCGAGGGTTTCGTTTATTGCCACAGAATAACCACAATTACCGTTATAATAAGAACCTCTCCAGCAACCGAGAACACGTGCAGTCTCAACATCTGCAGCGGGATGACTCAGATTCATTATTTTTGTAGCTTCAGCAAAATCTTCTGCAGTATCATATACACAATATGCTGTTACGCGATAATTCTCAGAACATTCTACATCCTCGGGTGAGCCTGTTCCAAAGCAATCTGGTGGTCGGCTATAGCCTTCATAAATTAGAGTAATCGAGGCTTTCACGGGTGTATCTGGGTTATCGCAATTAAAAGCCCCGTTTGCAATCACCCAATCACCCATTCTAGCTCCTTGATAGTCAAATCCAATAGAGTCTATAATACCTCTTGTGGTTATCGAGGGTGGGTTTCCAGAATCGAGTTGAAGTACTTTAAAATATTGTCTTCCTCCCCCTGTGAATTCAGCATAAATGAACCCACTATCCTCAGACAGCTCTTTGACCACAAACCAATTTATAAGAGCTGGAGTAGCGCTGAATGCCGTGTCTGTGTAAGTTAGAGCGGTATAGGGCGAATCGGGGTCGCTGACATCTATAATCCAGAGCGTGTCCGAACCGTAAGGTGCAATATATCCTGCATTAGTAGCAAGAATAACATAGTTACCTATTACTCCTATGCTGCTTTTCTGTCCTCGTAAATCGAAGCTTGGGCATTCCCAGGTTCCACGAAGCCGCATATTAAGGCTGTCCGACTGCGAGAACGCAAGAGAAAACAGAAACAGAAGCACCACAAAGATGAGCAAGGTTTTATAGAATTTTAAAGGATTGCAGCTTCTCATTATTAGATCCTACTTTTTAATGACAATTAAATTATAATATTAATTAAATGGATACGCAATTTTTTTATTTCTTTTTAGCACTTTCAGAAATATTATTATTTGAAGCGTTTTTTAGAAATTTGTGAAATTTTAAAAACAATTTAACTCCCGAAAGGAGGGAATAATGTTTAGTAACAATTCATTTAAAGTCGCCTTGTCTGTCCTTCTCTTTCTGTTGTTTCTGTTTTCTCTTGCGTTCTCGCAGTCGGACAGCCTTAATATGCGGCTTCGCGGAACATGGGAATGCCCCAGCTTCGATTTACGAGGACAGAAAAGCAGCATAGGAGTAATAGGCAACTATGTTATTCTTGCTACTAATGCAGGATATATTGCACCTTACGGTTCGGACACGCTCTGGATTATAGATGTCAGCGACCC
>JAUXEQ010000058.1 GCA_030620455.1 bacterium
GGATTTACAACAATTTTCTTTATCTCAGAAATTAGTTTTCCAGTATTTACCGGTGATTTTATTCTACCGATTGTTATATGTGGTGAGTATTTATGATTGTCCGACTCTAAACCTATAGACATGCACACATCTTCAATTCCCTTATGTACTACGGACAGTTTATCTATTTCACCATCGACACTGATCCAAACAACTCTCGGTGATCGACCACCGAATGTTCCAATTTTAGATAGTTTAAGATCAATAATTCCTATATCTTCAAGAACCTTTGGAGTTTTGAGCAGTAATGTTTCAATTTGTTTGTAATCTATATTTCCAAGAAAGCGCAATGTTAAATGCATATTTTTCGAATCGACCCATTTTGCCTTTACAGGAAGATTTGAAAGCCTTTTAATTGCATCGTTATTGACCCAACCTTTTATATTGTCGGGAAGCTCGATCGCAAAAAAACTTCTCATTGTATCCTTTTGGTTGCTCATATCCTCGATTAGGCTTTCCTTCTGTTAATTGTTATCAATCAGAAATAGAAATAAATTTTCCACCATCCTCAAATTTATAGTTTATAATATCTCCCCATTTTAAAATTACCCAAAGCATATTTAATGCTGCTGTGGTTGTTCGGGTTCTTATCGTGTTTCGACTTCCAACGAAAGTGTATTTTCTAACGTAGACTTTATCCGGTGTAGCTAACGAAATATAAACCAAACCTACAGGTTTTTCTGGTGTACCACCATCGGGACCAGCTATTCCTGTTATGCCTATACTATAAGTGGACTTAATATTCTTTTTAATTCCGATTGCCATCTGAACAGCAACTTTTGGACTTACAGCGCCGTATTTTATTAAATTGTTTTGTGAAACTCCCAAAAATTTTTTCTTAACTTCATTTGAATAAGATACTATTCCTCCGAAAAAATAGTTAGAACTTCCTGGAATGTCAACTATTCGTGATGCTAACATTCCACCGGTACAAGATTCGGAAACGGATAAGGTTTCTCTGCGATCCTTAAGTATTTTACCGATGACCTCTTCAATTCTCTCACTCTCAGTTCTAGTAAAAGTATATTTATTCAGCAACTTATCCAGAATTCCATTAATCTCTGAAATTTGTGAATGATGACCTGCTGATGCAACAATATCAACTCCTTTTAACGATGGATAGTAAGATATTTCGACTCCTTTGGGAATAGGCAATTTCGAAATCCAGGTCTCGAGAATCGATTCGGGAACTCCGATTGTTTTAAAAGTGAAAATATATTTTTGAGTACTTGACAGTTTTTTTTTAATCAAACTTTTAGCGTTTTCAAAAACAACTTCCATCTCAACTGGCGGTCCGGGTAAAAGTAAAATAAGTGTTTTGTTTTGCTTATAAAATATTCCGGGTGCGGTTCCCTCAGGATTATTCACGGCAATTCCGTTCTCAGGAACATAGCATTGAACACGATTATTTTCAGGCATTACAAGACCTCTGGTTGAGAATCTTATTCTGTTTTTCTCCTCAATTTCTTTATGATAAATCATCTCGACATTAAGGAAATTGGTTAGAGCATTTCTGGTTAGGTCGTCTGGTGTCGGACCAAGTCCACCGGTGGTAATGATTATGTCAGCTTGTAACACCCCGTTTTTAAATGCAGTAACAAGATTTTCAAGTTTGTCGGGAACAGTTTCGTGATAAACGACTTCTATACCCATATTGAAAAGTTGACGAGAAAGCCATTGAAAGTTTCTATCTAAAATGCGACCTCTAAGGATTTCATCTCCAACAGTTAAAATTGCAGCAGAATACATATTTTCTCCGTATTCGTTATATTTTGAAGAAAAATTTAATACAAAGCAAAATTATATTTGTGTAAACCCCTACTATAACGTCATCCAATAACACACCCCATCCTCCTTTGATTTTTTCGGCTCTTCGAGCGGGAAATATTTTGAAGATGTCAAAAAAACGGAATAAGAAAAATCCTATAACAAAAATATAAATATTTTTTGGGATCCATATAAATGCGATAGCCATTCCAATAAATTCGTCAAGGACAATTTTTCCATCGTCGGTTTTCCCCCAGAATTTCTTTCCCACACCACAGAAATAAGCTGAGATTGGGATGAGTATTATAATTGATATGATATAATATATAGATTGAGTGGGTATAAAACACCAAATTATAATTGCGGTAATTGCGCTTGATGCAGTTCCAGAAGCGATTGGTGAGAAACCTACACCAAAAAATGTAGCGATTAGCTTCTCAAAAAAACTTCTCATTTATTTCCAGTGGTATGAAAATTTAATATTCTTTCCTAAAAAACCTTAAAAATCTAGATTCCTAACTTTGAGTGCATTTTGTTCGATAAATTCTTTGCGTGGTTCAACTTTTGTTCCCATCAAAATTGAAAAAATTCTGTCTGCATCCGAAATGTCATGAAGTTTCACTTGTAGAATTCTTCGAGTGGAAGGATTCATTGTTGTATCCCACAATTGGTCAGGATTCATTTCACCCAAACCTTTGTATCGTTGTATATATTTCCCAACTCGACCATGTTCTTTTATCGTTTCAATTAATCTAGAAAAAGTGTGCAGTGTTATTGCATTATTATTGCATTCAAATGTCACCGGTGTGGGGATATTATCGTAAACCTTACCTAAAATCGAAGATAGTTCAGCATAATCGGGACTAACTAAAAATCCATGTGATAATTTAAATTGACCAAAACCACTGGGACCTTCATATCCTATCATTACTGTCCAGCATTCATGCTCTTCATTGAATTCTAGGTTTATATTCAATGTATAGGAAAGAAGTTTAACATCCATTTCAATAGCTCTAAGTTTAGCGGTTAAAAAATCTTTATCCACTAAGTCTTCTGGTGTTCTAATGTTGTGTTTAATTATAATTTCAAGCAATTGAGGTGGTCGTCGATGTCTTTCGAAGAAATCGAGTATTCGCTTTGCTCGAGCAATTTTTTTCATAAGGTTTGTAAGTTCATTTCCAGTAATTAATTTAGAATTAGAAGTTACTTTAGAATTCTTTACGCCTTCGGAAATAAGGAAGCGATCCATTCCTATATTATCCTTAATATACTGTTCTTTTTTCCCGATTCTGACTTTATAAAGAGGGGGTTGAGCAATAAACAGGTGACCATAACTCACCAGCTGAGGCAGATGTCTAAAAATAAAAGTTAGAAGTAATGTTCTAATATGAGCCCCATCAACATCGGCATCTGTCATAATAATAACTTTACCATAACGGAGCTTTGATATGTCAAGGTCTTCATCGATTCCGGTTCCCAGAGCGGTAATAATAGTTCGAATCTCCTCATTTTTGAGCATTTTATCGATTCTCGTTTTTTCTACGTTGAGAATTTTACCTCTAAGAGGGAGAATAGCCTGGAAATGTTTATCTCTTGCCTGTTTTGCTGAACCACCTGCGGAATCTCCCTCAACTAAAAATATTTCAGAAATTGATGAGTCCTTTGTCTGACAATCAGCAAGTTTACCCGGAAGAGCTGCAGAATCTAATGCCGATTTTCTTCTTATAAGTTCTTTAGCTTGTTTAGCAGCTTCTCGGGCTCTACTTGCATTTAATGCATTTTCCATAATTGCTTTAGCTTGGTTAGGATTTTCCTCAAGCCAGCAGGATAGTTTTTCATATAAAATTGTATCAACAATTCCCTTAACCTCAGAATTACCGAGCTTAGCTTTAGTTTGACCTTCAAATTGAGGTTCCATAATTTTAATTGATAACACTGATGTAAGACCTTCTCGAACGTCATTTCCAGTAAGTTGCTCCCCTTTTTTTAAATAATTTTTGGACATTGCATAACTGGTTATAGCTCTTGTAACAGCTGTTCGGAAACCAGTAAGGTGTGTTCCACCATCCACGGTATTTATGTTGTTAACAAATGAGATGATGTTTTCATTGTAACTGTTATTATATTGTATTGCGATTTCAAGTTCAGCATCGTCTTTGCGACCGGATACATAAATAGGCTTTTTAAAAAGTGTGTTTTTCCCTTCATTAAGATACTTAACAAATTCAACAATACCGCCGGAATATTGAAATGTTTGGGATTCGTCGTGAATTTCATCGATTATCGATATTTCTATACCAGCATTAAGAAAGGCAAGTTCTTTTAGCCTTAAGGATAAAATATCGTATGAAAAGTCGGTTGTTTCAAATATTTCATGGTCGGGTTTAAACGTTATGCGAGTTCCGCGTTTTTTTGTAATTCCTTTTTTTCGGAGAGGTTCTAATGGAATCCCACGTTTATATTTTTGAACATATACACCACCGTTTCGACGAATTTCCAGTTCCAAAAATTCCGAGAGTGCATTGACGACAGAGAGACCAACACCATGAAGTCCACCAGATACTTTATATGTTTTTTTATCAAACTTGCCACCGGCATGAAGTTTTGTTAAAGCAACTTCAGCTCCAGAAATTCCCATTTCAGGATGAATATCAACAGGGATTCCTCTGCCGTCATCGACAACTGTTGCACTGCCATCCTGGTGAATTGTAACAGAAATTTTTTTACAGAATCTTGCGAGAGCTTCGTCTATAGAATTGTCAACGATTTCGTAAAGCAGATGATGTAATCCCATAGTACCGGTAGAACCAATGTACATCGCAGGTCTTTTGCGAACAGCTTCTAAACCCTCAAGAACCTTGATATCTTCTGCGGTATATTCGGTATCTATACAATTTTTTTTCTGGTTTATATCATCCATAAAAATAAAAATTTAGTTAAAATTACGATTTATTATAATTTTTTTGGTAAAAATTATAAATGTTTCTTGGATTAAAATAAAATAATTTTATATTTTGTAAAATCAAGGACTATAATAAGGGAATTTTTTAATAGTATTAATGTAGTTTAATTATTATTTGAGATAGGAATAGACACGAATCTTAGAGTAAAATTATCATGTGCCGACATAGTTTTTTGAGATTCAAGGAGGTAGGAGAAAAAAAAAAGTTCTATGTTATTTAAAAAAAACACTTGCGGAGTTTTTTTGAGTAAATATCTTTACAAAAATAAATATCTGATTTGCTGTCTTAAAAAAGGGGGCTCTTATATGTTTTTTTCATTGTTTAATGCCAATGGACTGTTTAACGATTTTTACCAAAAAGGAAAACAAAAATTCTTAAAAGGAGGAAAGGCTATGCCGAGGAAGTTAGCGGTTGTTCTGTTTGCGCTGCTGTTGATAGGTCTCTCGTGGGGTACGGAGGTTACCTATCAAGGAAAATTAACTGATGCTTCAGGTATTGCGGTAAATGGGGATGTTGATTTTATTTTAGCAATTTACACTAATGTCACAGGAACTACTCTTGTTACAGTTGATACCACAACAGTTACATGTGTAAACGGTCTTTTCTCTGGAGTCTTCGATCTAACAATTTCTTCCAGTGTGTTATCCTCTCCATCTACTAATCTATACTATGAGATTTCTTATGATCTCGGAGGTGGATACTCCACATTGACTCCAAGGAAACTGATTACTGCAGAAATTAAGGCATTATGGGCACTTAACGCAACATATGCACTCACCGCAGGATCTGCTCTTGCTGCGATTACTGCTTTAAATGCAGACCATGCTGCTAAAGCGGATAGTGCTGATTATGCTGATGAAGCTAATTATTCCGCTACTGCAGGTGTTGCTGCGGTTGCTCTTTATGCAGATGCTGTATTAGCTGCAAATGTAGTGTATGATGACACAATTACTGGCCTTGGTGATAACGCACAGGATGCTATCGATAATTTATACGCAGATATGATAACACTTCCCGATGCCGATGAACTCGTTAAGGTTGGTGATTTAGGAACTCCTGATTGGTTGAACGAAACTTTCTTCGCACAGGATGCTATTAATCATATAACAATTGCAAATGCTGCAATAGGTACTGATCAGATTGCAAATGCTGCAATAGGTGCAGATCAGATTGCAAATGCTGCAATAGGTGCAGATCAGATAGCTGATGAAGCAATCGGTGTAGATAAGTTCGAACTTGGAACTGCCGCCTGTGATGTGTTCTATTTCGATGGATGTGCGTGGTTGGTGGGACAACTCTCCGCTGATTGCGTTGAGTATGATGGATCAGTTGTCGGGACGGTTCTCGATGATTATGAGACAAGATTGTCTCTTATTGAAGGTGGCGCCGGCGATACATTAGTTATAGTTGGTTCTGGTGGAACGCCGGACTTTCTCAATACCGATTTCTTCGAACAGGGTGTGGATCACATTGTTATTAAGGATAAAGCGATAGGCATAGACAAATTCGCGGACGGAGCAGCTTCCGATGGCGATATGTTCATTTACAGTTCCGGCGATTGGACAATTGGAAACGCATGGGCAACAAAAGTTGACTATGATAATTCAATGAGCGGTTTGGCTGGATCGACAGTTCAAAAAGCTATCGATGAGCTCGCTGGAGTAACCAAAAGCGATACAATTTGGTCGGCAGATGCACTTGTAATTGATACAATCGTTGCTATGGCAAACTTCAAAATTCATGGTGAACTTATTGCTGACTCCATTCAAGCAGTTGGCGATTATATTGATCTCGACGACAATGTTAATGTTTGGGGTGACTTGAAAGTCGACAAAGAATTATACACCGACAACATTAATGCAATCGATCCAATCGGTGGTACTATTGATATTAATGACAACGTGAATATCTGGGGTAGTCTAGATGTTGAAGATGGTTTATACGCAGGCTACGTTAGTATTGATGGCGATGCTGGAATTATTGGTGATGTTGGAATTGAAGGCGATCTGGATATCTATGGATTTATCAAGAATTCCTACGATGATACTGTTCGCGTCGATGGCTATCTGTATGTTGAGAAGGAGCTTGTAACTGATATAATCGAACCTACGAGTGGTGGTATTGGCTATCTTACGATTGATGGCTGGATGAGTGTCGATGGCAGTATGGAGGTCGCTGGCGACTTGGGAGTCATGGTCGATATGGACGTCTATGGCGATCTAGGTGTCGAGGGCGATCTAGATGTCATTGGCGTAGCTACTTTCACAGAAAACGTTTATACAATTCATGACCTATATGTTGGTGAAGACCTACATGTTGGTGGTTCGATTTACAACACTGATATTACAGTAGACGAAGTCTTAACCGATTCAATATGGAGCAAAGATAAAGTCAAATCTGACACAATTTGGACAATGGCTAACTTCTTCATATACGGCGAACTTATTGCAGATTCGGTTCAAGCTAAAGGCGATAAAATTACAATTACTGACGATATTTATATCACAACTGGAAACGATCTATTTATCGGTGGAATTGGTTTAGGTTCAGATGGAGGAGCTGGTCTAGTAGGCTTCGACGACGCAGGTTACTTCCATGGTGCAACCACTGTCCAGGAAGCTCTGGATAATATGTTCGCAATATTCGATCACGATTCCAACGATATTGGAGTTAAGATCGGTGGCGAAGACCACGCTCATTCATGGTTTGTTAAAGCATATATGGATGATAGGTTTTTCGAAAGATATGACGGTCTACCAAGTCCAACAACACCATCTATTGACGATACCTTAATAACAATTAAGCTTCATTCTATCGATAGTTCCAGAATATCTGAAGAAGCTATTTGGGGTTACCACATAAAGGACGGAACGGTTAATTACGAGGATATTGAAGATGAAGGTATTCGTACTGAAGACTATAGATGGGGTTCGATCAAACCGAAAAAACTGTTCTGGGGGTATGATAGACCACGTGGTGTACCTGATAGCATTGGTGCATTCCATGTGCCTTACCTTCCGATACCGACTTATGTTGGCAAGTTTAATGAGAATGATATACCTGATCCGTTAGACATACTTGGTGGTGGTACTAAATCTGTTATAACAGTAGGTACCGTACTCGACTCTTTGATCAATTGGTGGGGTGGATATACTGTAACAACCGACACGATAAAAGCAGCGAGATTCGATACTATCTGGATGATGGACGTCGTTAAGATAGAAGATGATCTTATAGTTACTGGTGATGCCCATATTTGGAATACTCTTTTTGTCGACGTTATCGCTGGTAAAGAGCACGACACAATCGAAGTATTAAACGACTTCTGGGTACACGGTGAGCTTATTGCCGATTCAATTCAGGCAGTCGGTGA
>JAUXEQ010000076.1 GCA_030620455.1 bacterium
AAAACGGGACAATTTATTCCTACGACAACGATTCTGGATTAGTTCTGCTCCGAACTGTCGGTGGCGTTGGAAGTTGGATTTACGGTCCTTCTGCAATGGGTGATGTTAACGGTGACTACACCTGGGACTTGGCTTTTGGCACTGTAACGTCTCTTGTGCTTGGCATTAATGGCTCAGGGGCTTTGACTAGTTTCGGGGGATGGACAATAAACTTCGCATTGGGACATATTTACGGTTCGATGCTTATGATGGATATAAATGGTGAACCGGGACCCGAGTATATTTTCCAGTCCTTTCAAGAGGATAGCCTGAGGTCTTTTCTTGTTGCAGTCGATTATAAACAATCAGATATAGAGGGCTTCCCCGATACCTTTGAAACTGATAGGTCTGGCTTGCTTTCACCTGTTGCATTCGAGCATGAAAGCACAATTTATATTGCTGCCGCTGATGGCGATGGCAATTTAAGGATATGGTCTTTACCCGGAGCACCTCTACCGGGTTATAAAAACTGGACAGAATATCTTGGAAATAGACGTAATTCCAATATTGCACCACCGAATCCTGCAAAACTCACAATCGTAAACATCTCGGATAACGATTACAAAATCTCATGGTCGCCTTCAGATTATACAGAATTCGCCCACTATAAATTATTTTTATCGCCAGATTCGACTGGCACAACTTTCACTCATCTGACTACGATCGATGATATTTCTGAAACCACTTTTCAATTCACATCGGAAGCTTCTATCGAGTCTATTTGGGTTTTTTCCACAATCGAGGATATTTTCGGTAGAAGCTCTATAAGAAGCAAGCCAGTACACTTCATCGACACATCGTCCATTGCAGTAAATCTTTCTGAGGAAACTTTTTCTCCAATAGTCATTACAAACCCGTTAAACAGTGCATTTAAGCTTAATGCACCTGTGGGAAGCATCGCACAGATCGTTGATATTCGCGGTTCTGTTGTCGAGGAAATTTCAATTGTAGAAAGCCCCACTTCTATTGAAATGAATCGTTCACCGACAGGAGTTTATTTAGTTAAAATATTTTCTAACTCGGGAAGGAAAATATACACCTCGAAAATGATTCTCATAAAATAGAACCTTATCGATTTAAATACTGATATTGAGGAATATAAGTGAAGAAATGAAAGACGGGAAAGGTAAAAAATTTAAGCTTAGCGTGGGTGGACAGGCAGTTATCGAGGGCATAATGATGCGCTCACCCAATAAAATCGCGATGGCAGTTCGAAAACACGATGGTGAAATCGAAATTGTTGACAGGAACTTAACTCCACTTTCAAAACGCAAGAAATTCTTTGGTTTTTTCATTGTTAGAGGAGCACTAAATCTCTTCGATGCGCTTTATTGGGGGATAAAATACTTGGAACTTTCCGCTCAACTATCACAGCCTAAGGATGAAAATCCAAAAAGTAAATCCGCAAATGCTCTCTGGAGTGGACTGTCTATGTTAGTGGCTTTTGCATTGGCTATGTTTATATTTCTTTATCTGCCATTAAAGTGTGCAGGTATGTTGGCTCTCAAGGATCGTCCATTTGAGTTTAATATCGTTGCGGGTGCGATTAGAGTGATTCTTTTCCTGATTTATTTGCTTCTAATTTCATTGCTCCCGGATGTAAAAAGACTGTTTCAATATCACGGCGCCGAGCACAAAACTATAAATGCATTTGAAAACAATGAACCATTAGAGATAAAGAGGATTAAGCTTTATTCCACATTCCATTCCCGATGCGGAACTAGTTTCATTTTTATTGTTGCGGTGATAGCAATACTTTTCTTTGCAGTTTTTGACGGTTTACTGTATAAATTCTGGGGAATTGCTCTTAAGCCGGTTGCAAGAGCACCCTATCATTTGCTTTTGCTCCCAATTATTGCGGGTATTTCCTATGAAATTCTCAAAATAAGCGACAAATTGTCTAATAAAAATTTTATTTTGAAAATATTTACTCTTCCCGGTCTCTACCTCCAACGAATAACGACCAAACCACCAACAGACGATATGTTGGAAATTGCAATTGCTGCCCTAAAGAAATCGTTAGAAAATGTGAACTTTGATAATAACAGGGAACATTAAACTATGTCTGAAGGGAAAAAACTTCACGTTGCTTTTCTATGGCATATGCACCAACCATGGTATTTATTGGATCATACAGGAACGGCGGCAATGCCATGGGTTCGACTTCACGCATTAAGGGACTATTACGATGTTCCTCGACTTATGGAGCAGAAAGGTTTCCCGGGAACGATTAATCTCGTACCATGTTTGCTAAGGCAGATTCAGCTTTTATCCGATAATGAGACAAATGATCCATACTGGGACATACTAATAGCTAATCCACGAGACCTCACAGACTCGCAGCGAAGTTTTATGGTCTCAAATTTTATAAAGGTTAATTACGCCAATTATATCTCCAAATCGCCCAGATATACCGAGCTTATGGCTAAATATCAGGCTACCCACGATTATAGATCCTTTTCGGAGCAAGAATTATTCGACCTGCAAATTCATTATTTAATCTCTTGGTTCGGCGAGACTCTGAAAAAAAATACCGAGGTTATTAAGTTGATAATACTCGACAAGAATTTCACCACCGATGACAAAAAGACATTGATATCCATTGCCAACAAACGAATTTCCGAGATAATTCCGTACTATCACAGACTTTTTTTCAACGAGATAATCGAGCCTTCCACATCCCCGTTCTATCATCCAATTTTGCCATTATTATGCGATATTAGG
The DNA here is from genome assembly GCA_030620455.1 of bacterium. Lineage (GTDB taxonomy): Bacteria > UBP14 > UBA6098 > B30-G16 > B30-G16 > JAUWMV01. Next base: position 2,764 of record JAUXEQ010000076.1, read on the forward strand.
ATTGCCAAACAGTCTAATCCGCGAACCACTCTTCCAAATATAGATTTCATGTATCCAAGTGACGCATCCGTGCAAATTAAGAACGGATTGGAATTTTTTGTTAATACTTTACATATTAATCCAGAATGTATATGGAGTTCTGAGGGTAGTCTGTCTGAAGAAATTATTCCATTATTAATACATAACGGGTTCAAGGTTACCTTTGGCGACGAAGATGTACTCAAGAAGTCTCAAGAGCTATTATACGGAGAACCGGGAAGTTCAATAGCCGACTCTCACTTAAGACCACGAAAGATTCATAGAAGCAATAGCCTAATTCACATTTTCTTTAGGGACAAAACCTTATCGGATAACATAGGCTTCAAATATTACAATATGGAAGTCGAGGATGCCGTTAATCATTTTCTAAATACGCTGCATACAATAAGAAAATCCTTGCCCGAAGACGATAATGAATACATTGCCAGCATAATGTTAGACGGTGAAAATGCATGGGAGTATTACGACCACAATGGTTTGCCTTTCCTGACAAAGCTATATGAATCATTACTTTCAGACCCGGATATCGAACCTACTACGTTTAAGAAATATCTCTCAAAGAATCCACAAATACCAACATTGGATCGTCTTGCACCCGGTTCTTGGATTGCAAGTGATTTTAGCACATGGTGTGGTGATGAGGAAAAGAACAAAGCTTGGAAAATTCTCGCACAAACCCGAGACAATCTAACTCGAACATACGATAAAATGGATGTTAAAACTAAAAAAGAGGCTCTTGAGCACATGATGATTGCAGAGGGCTCGGATTGGTTCTGGTGGTATGGCGAGACAAATTTCACACCACATATGGACATTTTCGATTCTCTGTTTCGACATCATCTTAAACGTGTCTATGAACTATCGGATACACCGTTACCAGCAGACATCACTGAAACAATACATCAATCTGCAAGAGTACTCGAACCTATTCAGCGTCCTATGCAGTTCATACATCCCAAGTTAGACGGTAAGCCAACATCATATTTTGAATGGTCCTCAGCTGGAATTTATAAGGTCTCAGGGTTTCGAGGAGCTATGCATGGTTCTGAGAAGCAATTTTTGGAGCGTATTTTCTTCGGTTTCGATTTGCAAAACCTTTACCTTCGTCTCGATTCAAATTTCAGCCTAAAGGAGTTTTTCAGAGAAGGAGGTGAATTTCTACTCGAATTCACTAATCCAAAGCGAATTTATATAAATATTTTCATTAAGGATGATGTTAAAAATATTAGCGTATATGAAATTTCAGAAGGTGAGAAAAAGTCGGTTAAAATTCAAGGATTATTAATTGCATGTGAACGGTCTTGTGAGATAAAAATTCCCTTCATTTCTTTGAATGCGACGCCAGATAAACCGGTTAGATTGGTTGTTTATACTCGCAAGGAAGATTCCCTCGATGAGAGATTCCCGTCATCCGGACAATGTTTGGAAATTGTGCCCCCTGACCAAGATTTTGAGGATAGATTATGGTTTGTGTAAGTTCTGATCCCAACAAAACCCATTAGTAATAATTATTGTAATCTCTGTTATTTTATACAACAAGACTTCATCTAACTTGACAAAAGGCATTTTATTCCCTTTTTTCACTTAATGCCCCCGTAGCTCAGGAGGATAGAGCAACGGTTTCCTAAACCGTAGGCCACAGGTTCAAGTCCTGTCGGGGGTATTTGTTAAACGAGAATTTATAATGTTATTTAGATTGCTTCATAATAAACCAAAATCAGTTAAAAAAGCAATCGGGATATCTTTCTGTTTTGCTTTCTAAAAGTCTTAAACTACTTTATATAAAATTTTCCTGAGAGAGGTAATGGAGAAAATTAAAATCACCCAAGATATTCTAATAGAGGATTTGGTGGAGAAATATCCCGATTCTATACAATTCCTTACCAAAAAGGGAATAGTATGTTTTGTTTGTGGGGAACCAGCTTGGGGGACTTTATCCGAATTATGTTCAAAAAAGGGAATAGTAAATATTGATATAGTTATTGGGGAATTAGAAAAATTCCTTAACGAAATAAATGTTAACAAAATAAATAATTAATAAGTTATTCCAATGCAAAAACATCATAAACAAATTATTACTCAAGCTTTTTGGGGTGCTTTGGGTGCATCGTTTGCAATAGGGATTATTTATATTTTTGTCAAATTGATAAATCTTTGGCTTTGCACATTTCTTGCATTGATTTTAAGCATTTTTATCTCCTTTTTTGTGGATTTTTTCCAGAGACGATTTAAGATTTCGAGAGTGATTAGCGTTGTTTTTACTCTTTTTATTATGTGTCTTTTTATTGTATTATTCATACTCACATTAGTGCCCATATTATTAAGCCAGGGACAAATGGCATTACGGCAACTCCCCGATTTGGCTATAAAAGTTCAGAATATTCTCAATTCCTACCTGATTACATTGGGAAGTAATACATTTATAAATATTGAGGATATACTCAATCAGGCTTTGGAACTTAGCGGTGATGTCCTATCCACTTCACTATCTATTCTTAGTGAAAGCATAGCAGTTATTGTCATATTAACAGTTATAGTAGTTATTGCGATTTACTTTTCGATGCACCCCATCGACGACCCAAAGCCTATTATGCGTTGGTTACCAGAAACTATACATAAAAAATTCAGTTATCTATTCATTAATATTATACGAAAAATCAGGGCGTGGTTGATTGGTCAGTTATTCTCGATGTCAATAATTGCGATTGCATATATAATTGGTCTGACGATAATAGGAGTGCCTTATGCACTATTCTTCGGGATATTGGCTGGGGTATTATGTTTTGTGCCTTATTTAGGTCCACCTTTGTCTACAGTGGGACCTCTTTTGTTTGCCCTTGTCGATTCTCCTATTAAAGCGTTATGGGTCATTGTCTTGTACATCTTGAGTCAGGTTGCAGAAAGCTATTTTATTACTCCGTTTATTATGAAAAAGCAAGTCAGACTGCATCCAATTATTACAATACTATCTATTATGGCAATGGGTGATTTGTTTGGCATTATAGGAATAGCAGTGGCTGTCCCGATTACTGCTTCCCTTCAATTTGTGGCGGAAGAAACTTTTCTCAAGAAAACCTCTCCTCAAATTGAGAATGAAAAAGAATCGAAAGGTATACCTAAAGTAAAAAATTCTCCTCACTCATAATGAACGATCTATCCAAAACAACAAGAAATATCTGGCTCGATTCACCAAAAAAACTTTTTGAAAACACAGCTGTAACATTGGGCAGCTTCGATGGCATTCACCTTGGTCACAGGGAACTGCTCAACACGCTTATCGAAAAGTCATCGCACGAGAAACTGATCCCAATATTCGCGACCCTCGACCCACATCCGAGACTTATATTCGACGATAATTTCATGATATTAACAACATCTCAGGAACGTGAATTTTTGCTCACGCAATATAATATCTCAGCTATTGTTCACATTAGATTCACACGCAACTTGGCATCTCTTTCCTGTAGAGATTTCATCAAAGACTACCTCGTGAATTCTTTTAACGCAAAATTAGTAGTCATCGGTTATGATTATCATTTCGGCAAAGGAAGAGAGGGCTCCCCAGAAACATTAAAATCAATTGGAAAAGAAATGAATTTTAACGTTGAAGTTATCCCTTCTTTTAAGGTTCAAAGTAAAATTGTTAAAAGCAGCACAATAAGGGAGCTAATCTTAAAAGCAGATATTCGTCATGCGATCGAACTTTTGGGTCATAACTATCTCGTATGCGGAAAAACGATACCCGGCAGAGGAATAGGCGCAGAGCTTGGATATCCAACAGCCAATATGAAATTTCCGAGCCATAAATTGCTTCCGCCAAATGGTGTTTATGCTGCTTTGGCAGGTGTCGAGTTACAGTCTGCATCTATGCCAGCTATCGTATATATCGGGACTGCTCCTACATTCGAACAGACTAAAAAAACCTTCGAGGTGCATATTTTCGACATCGACAAGGATCTCTATGGGGAGCAACTTAATGTCGAACTTCTGGATTTTATTCGTCCAGCATTTAAGTTCAAGACTCTAAAAGACCTTAAAGCCCAGATAGATCGCGATATTACTGAGACGCAAAAGAGGATTAAGCTCTACTCTTCGAAAAAGCAATAATCAAAAGACGCTTTAATTCGATGCCCTACGAATTTTCGTTC
>JAUXEQ010000269.1 GCA_030620455.1 bacterium
AATCGGTAGATTTTGCATCAATAAAGTCTAAATTTCGATGACTTATCATTAAACTCCGATAGTTCCGATTCCATAACGAGGTAAATATCCTTCAACGGTGCACCTTGAACAATCATATTTCTCCACTTTTCGGAACCAGTAAGAACGTCGAAAGCCAACTTATCCGCAACGAATTCATAGGATTCCTGAGAGAACTCGAACTCATCGGGATACATTTCAAAAATTGCCTTAACAATTGCAAATCCAATTAGAACAGGCTTAGCTATATTTCTTTGTATTACATTTATCAATGCTCCACCGCAAGTCTTTCCAGCATATTTACTGTATTTTGGCTCAAAAAACCATGGTAAGAATTCGACTCCGTCGAGTCTAAAGGAATTAATTTTGTCAACAAAATCGTGTGAATCAATAAATGGTGCACCAAACACCTCGAACGGTTTGGTCGTGCCGCGACCCTCGGAGACATTTGTACCTTCAATAAGGCACATCCCGAGGTATACTGTTGCAGTTTTCAGTGTGGGCATATTCGGTGAGGTCGGTATCCATGGCAATCCGGTTTCATCGAACCACATACTCCTTTGCCAATCCTTCATTTTCACAATTTCCAGCTCCGCACCATTCGTGAAATTTACGTTCACATAGTTCATTATTTCTGCAATTGTCATTCCGTGTCTTGCTGGAATCGGATACAAGCCAACGAAGGAGGTGAATTCATCCTCAAGCATCGGACCCTCGATCGCTCCGGTTATCGGATTAGGTCGATCCAGCACCATAATCGGAGTGTTCATTTCAGCTGCTCGTTCTAATGCCAATGACGCTGTCCATACAAATGTGTAATACCTTGCACCTATGTCCTGAAGGTCTATTATTAACATATCTATATCATTGAAAATATCACGTTTAGGGCTAAGAGATTCGAGGTTTTCGCCATAAAGAGAAATCACGGGTATGTCATATTTCGGATGAATTGAGTTTTCAATTGCCACTCGATCCTGTGCTATCGAGTATAGCCCATGTTCTGGAGTTAAAATCAATTCGAGTTTTGCGTTGCTTTCGGAAATAATGTCTAAAATATGGATGCAATTCTCATCTACCGAGGCTTGATTACATAGAACAGCTAATTTTTTTCTGCCTAACTTGCCAATTATTTCATCTCTGAAAATGGAAAGTCCTGTTCGGATCATTTAAATCTCCTCGAGACCCATTATATCAGGTAATCTTCTAAATTTTTCGGCAAAGTCCATTCCGTAACCCACGATAAAAGTATTCGGCACCTCAAAACCAAGATAATCAATTGGGACATCGAACTTTCTTCTCTCCGGTTTGGACAAAAGACTTGTAATAACGATATCCTTCGGATTTCGATTTTTCAGTTTGTCTAAGGTTGCTCTAAGAGTAGTGCCTGTGTCAATTATATCCTCGATAATGACAACATATCTGTCCTTAACTATTATTTCCTCGGGAATATCCACCCATATATTACCAGGCTCCATTGAATTCCCGTAACATCGAGCATTAATAAAATCCAAATTTATAGGAACGGAAACCACTCTCATAAGATCAGCTGCAAACACTACCGCACCTTTAAGAACCACAAGAAATAATGGATTCAAATCTTTCATATCGGTGGATATCTGTCCGCCTATATCGCTGACAAGTTTGGCAATATCCTCCCTGCTTAAGATCATTTCGACAGGTTTCAGAACCATAGAAAAACCTCCAACTATGAAATTCTAGTAGTTTAAATTGCTAATTAATGTAAAAATTGCAATAATTATTATCCTTAAAAACTTGAAATGTTAAGCTTTTTGCATTTAGCCAATTGAAGTAAAAAATCCCCCCAAAATATAGAAGGGATTCTCTATGCAAAATAAAGGAGGGGGTTCGTTTACAATAAAATTCTATTTAAACTTTCATACTCTGTAACTGAAATTTCCACCAATCCATCGAGTAGAACTTTTAATTATACCACTAATTCAAACTTTCCTATAATTGTATTATATGGAAATTTTCAGATTTATTATTTAATTGCCAGCATAAACTTCCTTGAGACCAAGTACTCTCCACAGCAGTCTGCAATAATTTCGGCTTTATAAATCCCCTTAGGTGCAAATTGCAAATCGACAGCAAAAACATCAGATTCCCCGCTGGGAATTCCTTTCGACTCGCCAATAAAATAACCAATCGATTCATTAAGGATGTTATATAATACGATCAGAGCTTTTGGATTGGACTTCCTTATGTCGTTGTTTCTCAGTTTAATAAGTAGTGTTCTTCCTAACTCATCATCACTGATTCTAAATCCTTCAAAACTCAGCCTTTCATGCATCTGAGAGAATTTATGCGCTCTTCTCTTTTCTATTTGGCTTGAAACAATTCTCATGCTATCAACTCTTTCTTTATTTATAATGCTCCACTATAGCTTTAATTCGCATGATTCATGCCAGAATACTTTGATTAAATAATTTCGAATCCACGATATTAGTAGTGTGCATAAAGATATACCGATAATGATTTTAACCTCAAAAAAATAATTAGTTTAACTTTTAATTTGATAATGTCTGTCAGGTGTTGTGAAATCTAATTTCACACGATTTTTTAGATAGATAAATTAAGAAGTATTACTTTAATTCAAAATATCAATTATCTGAGGAAATATCCTTAAAACTTTGCATTTTGCAATATTACACATCGATAATTAATAGTTTGATTATTGCATTTTGCAATATGGATGCTTAAGTGAAGGATTGTTATCTAAATCGTTCGGATCGACTATTTTCATTTCCTTGCACTGGCGATTACAATCATCCATTTAATCGATTCCGACTTCAGCCCTTCACCAGATTCCGACTGTACAGATAATCCCTAATTCACTTCGCTGCGCTTCGTGAATTTGTCCTCATTAACAAGGGG
>JAUXEQ010000102.1 GCA_030620455.1 bacterium
AGTAATTTCTCGATTAGCAGGGATGCCAGCGGTTGGACAGTGGACTATTCTACCCGGTTCATAGGCAAAGATAACGCATACTAAAACTAACAACAACATACCCTTTTTCATATTGTTACCTCCAATAACAAAGTTTATCCTTTTTCTTCAAAAACTCAATGTAAATATTTGATCTAATTTATTATCTTTAGAATTGTAGTAAAGTTTTATGTCCTAAAATGCATTTGTATTACTCTATGCTAAAAAGAGATTTCGACCTCGAGAAAAATATATTAATTATATAATAATTCGGTATCATTTATATGCGATTGGTTTTGCTCGTAACAATTCAATCTTGCACTGTGAAGAAATATTTACCAGACTTACAGGAGAAACTATGACGAACTTAAATAAAAATACCATGCTAAACCCGATTTATTGGGATTGTGATAAAGATTGCCTGATTGCAATAGACCAAAGAGCTCTACCTGATAAAATCGTTTGGCTAGAAATAAAAACATTTGATGAGATAATTGAAGCTATAACCACACTAACAATCCGAGGTGCTCCGCTCTTAGGTGTTGCTGCAACCTTTGCAATTTATTTAGGAGTTAGAGATTATCAAGGCGACTGTATGGGTTTATGTTCATTAGTTGAAAAGCTTATTGTACAAGTTTCCGCAACCCGCCCTACCGCTGTTAATTTGTTCATCGGTCTCAGAAGAGCACAGGAGGTTTGCAATTCACTGCAGGACAAAGATATCGAGGTTATCGAGCAAGCGATTCTTGATTCTGCTGAAAATTTTCTCATGGAGGAGCGGCAGAGAAGTTTCGACATAGCGAAACACGGAGCAGTTCTCATTAGTGACGACAGCAATGTTCTTACACATTGCAATGCAGGTATGTTGGCGGTTGGAGGAATCGGTACTGCTTTGGGTATTATTTACGAAGCTCACAAACAAGGTAAAATTAATTTGGTTTATGTAGATGAAACAAGACCGCTTCTTCAAGGTGCAAGGTTAACAGCGTGGGAGCTATCATACTGGGGCATAAAGCACAGATTAATTGTGGATTCAGCTGCATCATATTTGATTTCTCTTGGCAAGGTTGATTACGTGATCGTTGGCGCCGATAGAATTGCTCGAAATGGTGATGTGGCTAATAAAATCGGGACATATTCGTTGTCACTTGCTGCGAATAGAGCTCAAATTCCATTTATTGTCGCTGCACCGCTTTCATCGTTCGATCTATCATTGATCGATGGCAGTGATATTGAAATCGAGGAGCGTGATGAGAATGAAGTTTTGAAATTCCGAGGAATTAGAACAGCTCCTGAGTCTACTAAGGCTTTCAATCCCGCATTCGATATAACTCCAGTAGAACTCATATATGCTATAGTAACTGAGAAAGGAGTGATATTTCAACCAAATAAACTCAAAATCGCAGACCATATTTCAACAAAAGACCCGGATGAGATTGCTTGAAAAATGTCTCTCAACTAATAGTTTAGCTAAATGGTTTAATATTTTCATTTAAATATATAGTATAATCAATTCATACTTATTAAGTTATATGTTAGATACAAAACGAATAGAAACAGCTATTAAGGAGAACCTTGGGTTTGCTGCAGCACTCGATGTAGCATGCAAACTAATCGAGCAAGGATTCAAAGCCTATCTTGTAGGTGGTGCATTAAGAGATATTATTATCGATCTTGAACCTATGGATTATGATATTGCTACAAATGCATCTGCGGAGTATGTTTGTAAAAGCTATCCCAACTCGGAACGAATATATCCCAATGAATATCAGGCTTCACGGATAAAAGGTGATAGTTTCACGATAGAAATCGCCCGAATGCGTCGCGATATTAAAACATTTGGCAGACAAGCACAAGTTGAATTTACCGACGACATAAAAGACGACCTTCATAGACGTGATTTTACAATTAATGCTATTGCATTAGAGCCAATATCTTATGAAATAATCGACCCATTCGATGGTTGCCTCGACCTAAACTCGGGTATTATTCGCACAGTGGGTGCACCTGATCTTAGATTTACAGAAGATCACCTTCGCATACTCCGAGCTATAAGATTCGCTGCGCAACTCGATTTCGACATCGAGATTAAGACTGCACAAAGCATTGCTTCTAATTCGAGTCTTGTATCAGATCTATCTTCCTCGTGGATATGGCGAGAATTTTCAAAGGGCATAAAATACGCTCACAGATTTAAAATGCTTTTAATAAGGTATAATCTATGGGAAAATATTTTCCGGGAGGAGTGTCTCAATCCGATTCGAAACTTCGATTCCCTCAAGGATGCACTAAAATCTGGCTCGGCTGAGGAGATAGTATGGATTATCTTTTTCTATAAACCAAATGTCCTATTAAATGTCCTTATTAAGCAAATTGCAGGAAAAATTGAATTTCCACGAACATTGCGATCTAAACTGTTTTCAATAACTAGAATACTTGATTCCTTGGCAGAATTCGATGCACTTCCCGAAATGCAGCAAGTTAACATTTTAGACTCGACGGCATTTGAACTATCATTTGAATGTGCAAAATTTATCCCCCAGATAGCAAAATCAGTGAAAAAAATTAGGGACACATTCCCTGGAATTGGTATCGAACCTTTAATAAGCGGTGGTGAGCTTATCGAAATGGACTTTGATAGCAAATCCGTAGGTCGTTTGTTAGATAAAATTAGATTAGCTCAACTCAGAGGAGAACTTATCTCGAGAGAACAGATTCCTACGTTTTTAAAGAAGATTAGTGTATAAAACCTTTCACGAATTGCCTTTATAATATTTTAAAATCTTAGATGCCGCATGGTCTATCTGATCGTTTCGTTTGGCAAATGAGAATCTTATATATCGATTTGCTCTTTGAGGGTTCATGAAGAACGCTCGGTCTGGAACACCGCAAATGCCAACATGTTCTGCGAGATGCATCGCCATGTCCATATCGTCAAAACTTGGATGAATTCGTTTGAAATCTGCGAGTATGTAATATGCGCCATCAGGGAGTGAAAATATCATTCCAGCTTGTTTAAGTGCTTCTGCAAGGATGTCTCTGCGATGTCTATATCCACCCATTAGCTCTTTTAAGAATGGCTCAAAATCTGGGGATTCTAAAGCCTCTGCAATTGCTTCCTGGAACGGGGCAGGTGCGCATATCGAAAGGAAATCGTGCGTTCTTCGAAGATGTTTGCTTATATCCTCTGATGCAATCATAAAACCTACACGCCAACCGGTTATCGTGAATATTTTCGAAAAAGAACCCACAACGATAGTTCGCTCACACATTCCCGGTAAAGAGGCAATGGAATTAACTTCCTCCGTGAAGGACATCCATCGGTATGTTTCGTCCGAAATTACAATAAGATCGTTATCGATGGCAATTTGTGCTATTTTCCTTAAAATGTCCCAATTCAATATTGATCCTGTGGGATTATGAGGTGAATTCATTATCAATAATTTTGCAGTTGCTGCTTCTTGTTCAAAAGTTGTCCAATCGGGTGTCCAATGAAATGGCATTAGATTAATTGGAATAGGAATTCCTCCTGCCAGAAGCGTTATAACTTTGTAGTTCTCGTAAAACGGTTCAAAAACTAATACTCTATCGTCGTTATCGATAAGAGCAAAAGCCGCAGATGCCAACGCTTCAGTTGCACCGCACGTTACTGTAATCTCATCAAATGGGGATATCGAGCGATTTAGAGGTTTTTCCCAACGTTGTGCAATGCTGTTTAACAATCTTTTCGAACCTCGGTTTGCGGTGTATTGATTGTAACTTTGTACGATATATTTGCATGCCAGTTTTTTGAGAAATCCCGGAGTGTCGATAGATGGTGTTCCCTCAGCAAGAGATAGTGAACCAAATTTTCGGCAAACTGCTGCTGCAAAATCTATCGATGACCCGCCATATGAAAGAACTCTTTTTGAATAATTTACCATATCAACCTGCCTTTATTTACTAATAACATGATTGCTTTGCTAATAAGATAATATTGTCTCGATGCATTCGTCCGTTAAAATAATCTCAAACGACTTGACCCAGAAAGGTCGTATAAGTTAATTCCATGAAATGAGTTTTATAAATAGATATATACGAAAATTTCGAAAGGCATCAAGAACTTCATCACTTGAAATGTTTAACATTGTTCTTCGAGCACTTAAGATAAGGATGAACATATTTTTTGGTCGAGTAAACAGTGAGAGAAGTATATTTTCGCCGACTTCAGTCTCGATAATGCCCACTCAACGGTGTAATCTTCAATGCAAGTTTTGTTATATTTGGGGAAGTAGAGCTAATAGAATAGAGTTAAGTCGCGAATTAAAACAAAATGAGCTAACATTAGAGCAATGGCATAACGTGATTTCGCAACTCGAACAATGGCGACCGAAACCGTTAATACAAATTATTGGTGGCGAACCGTTGCTTTGGGAGCATATAGGCGAACTTATGAGATCACTTAAATCCAAGGGCTTTATTGTGGATCTTGTAACCAATGGCGTTTTAGCGGATAAATTCATTCCGGAGCTTGTTGAATTGAAAATAGATCGTATAAGATTTTCCATTGACGGTATAGGCAAGACTCACGATAATATTCGTGGAATTGGGATATTTGAGAGATGCAAAGACTCATTATTCAAATTAATGCAGCAAAAAAGACGGATAAATTCTAGCAGTTCTATTGAGATTATTCTGACAATTTGTCGCGAGAATCAAATGGAAATCTACGAATCAACACGTGAGTTTTGGTCGTGGGGTATCGACGGATTGCAGATAAATCATCTTTTCCTGTCCTTGCCTGAACAGTTGGAAGTTCACAGAAAGTTCCTCAGCGAAAATTTTGGCAACTCGGTTTGTTATTGGAATTTCCCGTCGGAAGCGGATTTACTTCCTAGTTCTGAAATAGTAATTCCACACCTGAAACGAATACGGCATGAGTTCCCACAGACGGTTTTTGTCCCAAATTTTGATCGAGATATGTTAAACTTATATTATACAGATTATCCAAGATTTGTGAAAGTATATATGGGTTCATGCACATCACTGTGGAATGGACTTACGATCCGATCCGATGGCACAGTGGAATCCTGTCTGGATATACCATTGGGCAGTGTCCATGATTGCAAAATCATACCGATATTTAACAATAATATACAGCGGAAAGCACGCAAATTATTTCGTCGAAATCGCTCTTTTCCTATATGTACATCATGCTGCAATTTCTATAATAAGCTTGTATAAATATTCAGATTGTTATGTGAAAGATCGTTAAAATTTCGATTAAATTTAAAATCGACTTTATGTTATCAGATTGGTTTGATGTGGAACAAAATTATTGTGTTTGCTCAAATCGAATATCCACTCCGATAGGACAGTGATCCGAACCCATGACATCCGATTTGATAAATGCTGACTCGATAATATCTTTCATATTCTCACTGACGAAAAAGTAATCTATTCGCCAGCCAATGTTTCGATCACGGGCTCTTGTTCGATAATCCCACCAAGTATAATTTTTAGGCTCCTGATTGAACATTCGGAATGTATCGGAAAAGCCATGTTCGATAAGACTATCGATCCATTCTCGCTCCTCTGGCAGAAAGCCGGATGTTTTCGAATTCTCTTTCGGATGGTATAAATCTATCTCTTTATGTGCGGTATTGAAATCACCACATATAAGTATTTTCTCGCCAGATTCTCGTAATAGATTCACGTATTCAAGGAAAGCATCATAGAAATCCATCTTATATTTCAGACGCTCTTTCGAGGCTTTTCCATTGGGAAAATACA
>JAUXEQ010000276.1 GCA_030620455.1 bacterium
ATAATCGGAATCAAGATTAATACAATAACTTTCAACACCTGTAAACCTGCAATCAGAAATTTGCAATCGAGCTTCATTATCCGACAATGCCTTTATTCCACCGAACAATTCATTAAACTTGCAATCGTGAATATTAACCTCCGCATTTTCAACTAAAATTGCTACTGGTTTACTTGCATCAGTTGAAGATATGAATAAACACTCCCTAATATCCGCTACAACTAAACTATCTCCTAAACCAAGATTAACTGCAGCTTGAGTATCCGTACTAATTTCCCAACTCGGAACTTCGAAGATACACTGAGTGAAACTTATATAACGTGAAGAGGATGGATTCATATCCACGAAAATACCATCAGCGAAATATACACCGATAAATTCAGTAGCATCAGAGTATGTTGCATCGATAAAGGATCCACCAGAAGAAATTGAACCATTCACAAATTGCATATCTTCAAACTTAACATATAATGCAGTAGAAGTGCTCATTCCAATTCTCATAGGATTACCATTAAGATCAATTAAGCTTGAATTCTTACCAGCGCCTGTAATTGTTGTGAATCCGTTAATAGAAACGGTATCGGTTTCCGTAAAAATCCCCGGTCTAATAATTATTAGCCAACGATTGTTTGCACTTGGAGATCGAGCATTTACGTATGAAGTTGCATTACCCAGATTATCGAACACAACAGGACCTGTCGATGTGCCACCTTTTGAAACAAACACTATATTTTTATCCGCAGGATGAATTATTTCTTCATCGACTGTCAATGAACCATAAATACGCAAATCACCATCTATATAAACTGTATCCTTACCGAAAGGAGCTTGGATCGAGTCTGTGATAAGCTCACGCTCAACTTTCAGGAAGTCTGGAGCATATATCGTATCATTCCAGTCTTCGAGACAACCAGCATAAATTGTGTCGAAGCTTGCAAAAATATCTCCAGACAAGTATAGATCTCCCTCAATATTAAGGTCATTAGTAATGTTCACATCGCCATCGAAATAACCAGCCCAGTTTTTAAATTCATAATCTGTTTCGCCGAACCCATAAACGCCTGCATTTAATATATGTATGCAATCATCAGATGTATCGTTTGTAGTAACTGCAAGACCGCCAAAAACAGGGATAGATTCATATTCACTAAATAATTCACCGTAAACTCCAGCATACATTTCTAGAGTATCATAAACAAATGTTCCAACACCCAAACCACCTAAGAAATTGTTAATTTCGTCATCTTCAAAACATCTACCACGTGACAACTCACCAAAAATTGCTGCATTACCCGATGATGAAGACATATTACCCATAAGATCGTATTCGGAGTAAATTGTCGCTGGTTCTCTATAATCTGCATGAAAGTAACTGTAACCATCCTCAACGAATATTGCAAAGTTTTCATCACCCACATCGATTATATCACAAATATATAAACCATAATTAGCACCAATTGTTGCACCCGTACTATTCTCAGATTCAATGTATAGACCGTATGCTTCATCGACTGTTCCTTCATTAGCTATATAACTTGCCAAACCCACAGAAATAGGTGTATATCCTTCGTTATTTGCACGGAATTCACCAGCTATTTCCTTTCCGCTAATATCTCCTTTATTATTAGCGACACAGATAATTCCAGCTAATATTCCTGTATTTTCACTGTGAGATTCTAAATTTGTGACTTGGAAAAAACCTCCAATACCCCATAAAGTTAAGAGATCTCCGTCAATTTCTGTTAGTCCGACCATACTACTAACAAAAGGCAAAGTGTCATTTGGTGTGGCTTTTATATCCGAGCCAATACCGACATAAGAACCAAAAGAGACATCCTTAAATTCATATGCAACTTCAACAACAGCATTTGAAAATGAAGCCTCTGAAGGATCTCCAGCAAATATAGCAGCATTCTCGTTGTCGGCGGACACTGTTAATGGTGCTATCGCATTGTTCGTTCTTACTGCTGCAGCATGATAAAATACTGTAGTATCATTTATGAATACGTAGTTGCCCTCAGCCTGAATTGAGTCGGTGATGACCTCACGTTTGACGTTCAGGAAGTCTAAAGCACGTATTGTGTCGTCCCAGTCATTGAGATATCCCGCGTAGATTGTATCGTATTTTGTTGTAATGTCGAAATTGCCGGTGATCTTACCGTCAACGACAAGATCATCATAGATTCTGAAGTTACCATCTAAATAAACTGTGTCCATATCTAACGGCGGCTGAATCGAATCAGTAATAAGTTCACGTTCGACGTACAGATAATCCAATGCATAGATTGTGTCGTTCCAGTCATCGAGATAACCCGCGTAAAGTGTATCGTACTTTGTTGTAACTTCACCAATAATATTTCCATCGACGATAAGATTATCGTATATCCTGAAGTTACCGTCTAAATAGACTGTGTCCATATCTAACGGCGGTTGAATCGAATCGGTTATGAGTTCACGCTCGACATACAGATAATCCAATGCATAGATTGTGTCGTTTAAGTCTTCGAGATAACCTGCGTAGATTGAATCGAACTTTACTGTAACTTCACCAATAATCTTACCATCAACGACAAGGTTGTCATATATTCTGAAGTTACCGTCTAAATAGACTGTGTCCATATCTATCGGCGGCTGAATTGAATCGGTAATGAGTTCGCGCTCGACATACAGATAATCCAATGCATAGATTGTGTCGTTCAAGTCATCGAGATAACCTGCGTAGATTGTATCATACTTTGCTGTGACTTCACCAATAATTTTACCATCAACGATAAGGTCGTCGTATATTCTGAAGTTACCGTCTAAATAGACTGTGTCCATATCTAACGGCGGTTGAATCGAATCGGTTATGAGTTCACGCTCGA
>JAUXEQ010000021.1 GCA_030620455.1 bacterium
ACCATCCTACCTGTGCCAGCTAAACGACCGTGATTAAGCATTCGGTAAAGTTTGGACAACACGCCAACATTTTGCCCGTTATACCAGTTTAAAATCTCTTTAATTCTTTTTGTCATCGAATGCTCCTTTTTAAAAAAATAATTATCAATACAAGAATAGCATTAAATCTTCTATGGGCAAGGATAAAGCATTAAAGTTGGACTTTATTAGCATGAGAAATCTAAGTAATTTCCCATAACGTGGTTCGATCCTGAAAAAGAATGTTTTTAAGGAATAATGTATTGTGCAGTTCTTTAAAGTATTTCCGAGTTTGTAAACCCAAAATAGATATAGCCTAAAATCCTTTTATTCTGAAAAGTAATTTTTCCTCTTTCGCTTTTGGAAGCCTTCTGTAATGTGAGAATTGCATAACGAAAAAGCCGAGTCCGCGAGTTAATGAGCGTAGAATTGTGGTGTAGCCGAACATATGGTCGAGAGGTACAATTGCCAATATAACCTCTCCGTCACTGCGATGATCTATACCTTGGATTTCCGCGGTTCTGGATACTAGATCTCCGATCACGTCGCCCAAGTTATTTTCCGGAACGATAACATCGATTTTCATAACAGGCTCGAGTATAACAGGATCTGCTGTCCTAACCGCTTGAATGAAAGCTTGAGAGGTTGCCATGCTAAATGCTACCTCAGACAAATGATACTCGTCGAATGTGACATCTAAAATATTTACAATAAGATCCAGCAATGGATAGCCTGCGATAGCACCATTTTCCATTGAACTCTTACATTCAGCAACGATAGCATCTCGATACGGTTGCGGCAAATTACAATCACTCGGTAAACGGTCATTAATGATAACGCCTGTTCCTACCTGCCCCGGTTCTACCTTAAGGATTACCTCGGCATACAATTTCTTCTCACCCACATAGCGGTCGAGAATGGCGTGAGCTTTCGAGGTTTTTGTTATAGTTTCTCTGTATGCAACCTGCGGCTTTCCTGCGTTAACTTCAACATCGTATTCTCTGCGCATACGGTCTAAAATTATATCGAGATGAAGTTCACCCATCCCAGAAATGATAATTTGACCGGTTTCAGGATCCTCTTTGTAATGGAATGTCGGATCCTCTATTGAAAATTGCTTAAGGCTTCGAAACATCTTTTCTTCCTCAGCTTTTGTCTTCGGTTCGACAGCGACGAAAATAACAGGCACAGGAAACATCATTTCTTCGAAAACGATAGGTTTGTTGGGATCGCACAATGTATCGCCGGTACTAACAGTCCTAAGTCCTGCTACTGCAACTACGTCCCCACCATAAGTTGAGCGTATTTCGTCTCGTTTGTTCGAGTGCATTCTGAAAATTTTTTGTATTCGTTCTTTCCTTCTGGTTCGTGGATTTAAGTATTGTCCACCGACTTTTATCGTTCCCGAATATATTCTAAGATAAGTTAGTCTATCAACATATTTATCTGTAGCGACTTTAAATGCCAGAGCGGACATAGGTTTTTTGGGATCTGGAATTCGAGAAATTTGCATACCGGTCTTGGGATGAATTCCAATAACCGGTGGAAGTTCCTCAGGTGATGGCAAAAAATCCACAACTGCATCTAATAGCGGCTGAATACCTTTGTGTTTGAGTGCAGAACCAGCCAGAACAGGAACGAACCCGTGTTCTATCGTGCCTTTTCTAATAGCACGTTTGATCGACTCTATTGGAATCTCGGAATTATCGAGAAACAGTTTAAGAAGCTCATCGTCATATTCTGCAAGCATCTCGAGCAGATTCTCACGAGCGTCTATTGCTTCATTGCTGAGTTCATCTGGGATTGGAAGTACCTCGACCTCCGATCCTTGATCTTCATCAGACCAACGCAACACTCTCATATTCAAAAGGTCGATAACCCCACAGAATTTATCCTCTTCACCCCATGGAATGTTTATTGGAGCGCATTTAGCTTTCAATTTCTCCTGCAGCATTGTAACAGCATGTTTAAAATCTGCACCTGTGCGATCCATTTTATTAACGAAAACCACCCTTGGAACTTTATAATTATTGACCTGCCGCCAAATAGTTTCTGTCTGCGGTTCTACACCACCCACACTGCAAAGAACAATAACAGCGCCGTCGAGAACTCTAAGCGATCTTTCCACCTCCACAGTAAAATCCACATGACCGGGAGTATCGATTAAATTGAAAGTATAATCCTTCCAGTAAAGAGTAGTAGCTGCTGCAGTTATCGTTATTCCCCTTTCCTTCTCCTGATCCATCCAGTCCATTTGAGCAGTTCCGTCGTCAACTTTGCCAATCCTATGTATTTTCCCTGCGTAGTATAGGAATCCTTCTGTGGTTGTTGTTTTCCCAGCATCGATATGTGCTGCGATACCAATATTGCGGATTCGTGATAAATCAAATTTACAATTGTCAATCTTCATAATAACTCACTAAAAATTCTAAAAAAATAGCGCTTCGAAATAATTCAAAAAGCGCCATTAATAAAATATGTAATTAAATAACCCAATTACCAAAATCGAAACATCGATCTGACCCAACAAAGACCCAAATCGGAAAACAAACCTGGTAAACTAAGGTGTTTGCTACCATCTATAATGAGCGAAAGCTCGATTTGCCTCAGCCATTTTAAGCGTATCCTCTTTCTTTTTTATAGCTCCGCCCTGGTTATTAGCTGCATCCATAAGTTCCGCTGCAAGCTTTCTATTCATTCCATGGTCGTGTCGATTCTTAGAATACCATAATATCCATCGAACAGCCAGAGAAACCTGACGGTCGGATCTAACCTCGATAGGAACCTGATAGGTTGCACCACCAACCCTGCGAGACCTAACCTCGAGAGGAGGTTGTACATTCTGAATAGCTCGCTCAAAAACATCGATTCCCCGTTTGCTGGTTTTTTCCTCGATTATCTCAAGAGCTTCATAAAAAACACGCTGAGCCGTTGAAAGTTTCCCATCCCTCATTAAGTTATGAATGAAACGAGTAACTAAAGTACTTCCGAAAAGATAATCCGGTTGTATTTTTCTTTTTGGCGCTCTTCTTCTTCTCGGCATATTCTCCCATTTCCTCCTATGCTCTAAGCTTCTTATTTAAAACACCATACTAAACTTTTGTTGAATGTAGTCAAGTTTTTTTTGCATTCTAGTGAATTTATTAGAAACGCAAATTTCTAACAGATTTCTTATAATTGAATAACTCCCTCTATCCCCCAGCTCTTTTCTCTTGAATCCCTTCTATCCCCCAACCCCTTTCTCCCTGAGGAGAAAGGAGAGTATGAAGCGATTGTTTTTATTACCCTCTCCTTAGGGAGAGGGTGATTCCGATATAATCGGAATCGGGTGAGGGGGTTAAATTGAAAACACGTGAGGGGATAATAACAGTCTGACTAAATGAGTGAATGATATTGTTTGTACTGAATTATAAAGTAAATCTCAACTGTCGATTTTATTAAGCATGATCTGAAGTTTTACCTGCCCCAATAACCATTCTCTCATGTATAATGGGTTTTCCAGTGGTTCTATGTGAAGTTTCGTTGCAAGCGTTTCGTTGGCGATTTCCTTTTTATGCATCTCAATTGAATTTCTAAGTTCTTCATCCATCGTTACAAGTGCCAATTCTATCCGTTCGGTAACTTCGAGTCCGGCTTCTTTACGAGTGTTCTGGATACGATTCACAGTCTCTCGAGCCAAACCCTCAGCTCGAAGCTCCGGTGTTATTTTTGTGTTAATTGCCACAGTTATGCCTTTGTCTGAAGTAACTGTAAA
The DNA here is from genome assembly GCA_030620455.1 of bacterium. GTDB lineage: Bacteria > UBP14 > UBA6098 > B30-G16 > B30-G16 > JAUWMV01. Next base: position 3,773 of record JAUXEQ010000021.1, read on the forward strand.
TTCAGTCTTTGGCGTAACTTTTATAACTAAGTCCTCCTCTGCCAGCGACTCCGGATGATCATCTAACATGATCGACCAATCGCCATTTTCCATTCCACGGCATACTTCATCAGAGGTCATAGATTCAATTAACTCTTTAACATGATTCATTTCAGATTTATATCGATTTCCAAGAGTTTTAAAATTCGGTTGTGCGCTGTATTTGTATATCAGTTTTTCATTTTGTGAGAACAGAATGGATTTTATATTCAGTTCTTCCTTTACAACATCCACCAATGCCTGTGACAATTCCGTTCCCTCTGGAACAATTCCAATAAGCTGCGATAATGGCTGCCGAACATTCAGCTTTGCTATATTCCTCGCCAATCTCCCAAGCTCGACTAATTTTATTACGTATTCCATCTGCATCTCGAGTTGCTCGTCGACGAGATTGTAATTAGGCTTAACAATCTGTCTGAAATGTACTGAATCACCCCACTTCTCTCTGCCTGACTTTGTCAGTTCCCTCCAGAGTAATTCGGGAGTTATAGGAGCAATAGGCGCCATAAGCTCGCACACAGTTATCAATGCTTGCCAGAGCACCTTATACGCCACCAACTTATCTTCGTACAAACCAGAACCCCAGTATCTTCGCCTATTACGCCTAATATACCAATTGGAAAGCTCATCGATTACGAAATTCTGTATCCCACGAGCAGCTCTCGTCATCTGATAGTCGTCCATCCACTCTCTATATTGTGCTATAAGCGTGTTGAACCGTGAAACAAGCCACCGGTCCATAACATTGTCCAACTTATTTGGCACTTTGCCATCGGGAATGAAGCCGTCAATATCTGCATAGAGCGCAAAGAAATTATATATATTTCTCAGCGTATCGAGGAACTTCCGCAGGGTCTCATTAACACCGTCTTCATCGAATCGCGTGGGCAACCATGGTTGACTGGTAGTAAGAAAATACCACCTAAGCGGATCAGCGCCAAACCGCTCGATAACCTTAAATGGATCCGCTACATTATCTTTCGACTTGCTCATCTTCCGACCGTTCTTATCCAGAATTAACTCGATGGAAACGCATGTCTTATACGACGATACACCTTTCAAGAAAGTCGATATCGCTAACAGTGTATAGAACCAACCTCGCGTCTGGTCGACACCCTCGGCGATAAAATCCGCTGGAAATTTTTTCATAAATTCTTCTTCGCTTATACCGAATGGATACCCATATTGAGCGAACGGCATAGAACCGCTATCGAACCAACAATCGATAACCTCAGGAGTGCGAGTCATCTGTCCACCGCATTTTGGGCATTTCAGCTTTATATAATCTACATCTGGTTTATGCGGATTGAAATCCTCAGGAACAGGCTCGATCGACATTTCTCTGAGCTGGGCAAAAGACTCGATAGCATGAGTCTTGCCGCAATCGTCACATATCCATATATTCAACGGCGTACCCCAGAAACGCTCTCGGGATATAGCCCAATCGACGTTGTTTCTGAGCCATTCACCGAATCTACCCGAGCCGATCTGGGGAGGATACCATTTTATCCTATCATTTTCTCGAATCATCTCGTCTTTGAATGCTGTAGTGCGTATGTACCAACCGCTCCGTGCATACTGAATCAAAGGCGATTCGCATCGCCAGCAGAACGGATAGCTGTGAACCATTGTTCCAACTTTAAAGACCAATCCCCGATTCTCGAGGTCCTTCACAATCTCAGGATCAGCATCCTTAAACCATTTCCCGGCAAAAGGTGTTGCCTCTGGAGAAATATTTCCTTGCTCGTCAACCAGTTGAAGCATCGGCAAATCGCATCGTTTCCCAACCTCATAGTCCTCTTTACCAAACGCAGGAGCTATGTGGACAATTCCTGTGCCGTCATCGGTAGTAACATAATCCGCAAGAAGCACATAGTGAGATCTCTTGTCGGACTCTACGAAATCGAAAAGAGGTTCGTAATCCAAGTCCTTAAGCTCCAAGCCTTTAAATTCCATAAGAATGCGATAATTCCCCTCACCAAGAACAGCATCAGCACGTTCTTTTACTATAAGCAGATTTCTGCTATTGATCTCAACCAGCAGATATTCGTAATCCTTATGCACCGCCAAAGCCAAATTGGACAGAAGAGTCCATGGAGTTGTTGTCCACACAAGGAAATACGTATTCTCGGGAATCTCAGTTTCCCCCGGAAGCGGTGATTTGAGTTTCATCGATACATATATGGACGGGTCCTCTGTGTCTTGGTATCCTAACGCCACCGCGTGATCGGAAAGTCCTGTGCCACATCGAGCACAATATGGCAGCACCTTATGTCCCTTGTATACAAGTCCTGCATTGAAAAACTGCGCTATAATCCACCAGATGGACTGGATATAATACGGTTGATATGTTATGTATGCGTTTTCTAAGTCGAGCCAGAAACCGATTCGACGCGTTATAAACTCCCACTCTTTCAGATATGTGAAAACGCTGTCTTTGCAGTGTTTATTAAAATTCCCAACACCGTAGTCCAGAATTTCTCTTTTATTAGATAACCCAAGTTGTTTTTCCACACCGATTTCTACAGGAAGACCGTGGCTATCCCATCCACCTTTGCGCTCCACATAATAACCGGTCATAGCCTTGTATCGGCAAACAATGTCCTTAATAGTTCTCGATATTACGTGATGGACACCGGGCTTACCGTTTGCAGTAGGAGGACCCTCGAAGAAATTGAAGCGAGGAAATTTGCTGTTAATCTCGAGCGAGCGGATGAAAATGTTCTCCCTATCCCAAAAATCCAGGACTTCCTGTTCTAATGACATTTGCGTAAGTTCTTTAGGCAGCTTGCGATACATCTTATAGCCTCCTGTTAAACATATTCCTTCGATTTGCTCGCTCTCGCTATCAAAATTTCATATAATATAGGGCTTATGTTAAATAATCAAGTATAAACGGTTAAAAATATTATATAAAACAAATCGAAAAATTCACTTCCAACTTCAATAGTTGAAATTCTAAGTCCGCAGAAATTTCAAATTAAACGTTTAAACTATAAGTTATTCTCTAAAGTTAAATTCCCTAAAAGCAAAAATATAATAATTATTAGTTGACTACATAATTTTAAATTATTATTCTTACCATGGGTAATTGCATGAGAAATATTTAAAACTAAGGAGGTAATCGATGAAGTATGTATTGGCTTCATTGGGATTAATCGGCATTCTGGCTACGACTCTGATTGTAGGCTGTGTCCCCGCAAAAATTGGCGATTTTCAGGAACAAATGGGTGGGTTTATTGCGAAGGTGGATAGTGTCTTCATTAAGGTCAGCGAATTAGAGGAAAAAGTCAGCGAAATGGAAGCAACTTTGAGCGTACTTCAGGAAAATCATCCAGAGCTTTTTGAAGAGGTAACCGTAGAAGTGGAATACAAAACTGTGGTTAAGAAAGCAAAAGCGAAGACACCCAGACCAACTGCCCAACCAGCGACTAAGAAAAAGAGTCGAAGAATTATTAAGTAACTAAGTTGTAAATTTTTAAATAAAGTGAAGGAGGGATGATGAAAAAGAAGATATTTTTCCTAGGTGTTGCAGTTGTAGCTTTGATTTTCTTTGGTTTCGGCTGCGAGAATGGTGAGGAAGACATATTAGCACCAAGCGCTTTGATTTTGGAGGGTGCAACAAGCGAGAACGATCTAGTTCTGACATGGACAGCAAGCGGAACCGCGGATATAGACGGCTATTATATTTATTTCAATGGTGGAGAAATAGTGGATGTAGCTGCCACTGTTACAACATACACTCATGTTAATCCCGCTACTGTTGGAGAATATAAGGTTACCGCATACCGAGGATCCGACGAATCTGCAGGTGCAACCGCATCTACAGTTCCTTATGAAGGAATAGGAGAATTGTGGGATATGGATACACCAACAGGGACAGGTTACAGCGGCTGGGGTTGGAACTGGACAACAGGAGCAGGTGCATCATATTCTGCGGATTCAACCAACAAAAATAACATCGAATTCTATTATGACAGCGATAACACATTAACAAGTGCTTGGGATTTGTGGAATGTGAATGAAACCGGTTTTTTAAGAATAACAGACTACACAAATGCTGGCAACCTACCTACTCGAGGCTATACAAACTTTGAAGATGTAATTGATGGTCAGGCTTATGCCTTAGTTGCTAAAGGAACTTTAGTAACATGGCACTATATTAAACTTCGTATAGACTCCTATTCTTCCACACCACATGACAAAATCACATTCACATACGCATTCCAGTTAGTACCGAAATTCACCCTTTTAGACTAGATATAGGGGTTACAAAGGCAAGGGGCATCATCACCCCTTGCTCACAAATTTATCGAGTTTACGTATGTCAACAAGGGGCTTCAGCCCCTTGTTCAACTTAATAGAGTGAAGGAGGGATTATGAAAAAGAAAATATCTTTCCTATCTATTGCGGTTATAGCATTGATTTTCTTTGGTTTCGGCTGTGAGAAAGATGAGGAAAACATATTAGCTCCGAGAGATTTGATTTTGGAGTATGCAACAAACGGGAAAGATCTGATTCTGACATGGACAGCAAGCGAAACCGCAGATATAGACGGCTATTATATTTATTTCAACGGTGTCAAAATCGATCATGTTGATGATACAGTTACAACATACACCCATGTCGATCCCGATACTGTTGGAGAATATAAAGTTACCGCATACCGAGGTAACAATGAGTCTGAAGGTGCAACTGCATTCTCTGTCACGTATGTATTTGCACCAAGCGATTTGATTTTGGAATATGCAGCAAATGGGAAAGATCTGGTTCTGACATGGACAGCAAGCACAACCACAGATATAGACGGCTATTATATTTATTTCAATGGTGGACGAATTGGGAGTGTTGTAGCCACTGTTACAACATACACTCATGTCAATCCCGACACTGCTGGAGAATATAAGGTTACCGCATATCGTGGTGAAGATGAGTCTACAGGCGCAACTGCAAACTTTGTTCCGTATATAATAGCGCCCAGTGCATTGATTCTGGATGGTGCAACAAACCAGAACGATCTGGTTCTGACATGGACAGCAAGCAGAACCCCAGATATAGATGGTTATTATATTTACTTCAATGGTGGAGAAATCGGTGATGTAGCTGCCACTGTTACTGCGTTCACTCATATTAATCCTGCCACAGTTGGAGAATATAAGGTTACGACGTATCGCGGTGGTGATGAGTCTGCAGGTGTAACCGCATCTACTGTTCCACACGAAGGAATTGGAGAATTGTGGGATATGGATACTCCAGAAATAATATTTTACAGCGGCTGGGGTTGGAACTGGAATACTGGAAGAGGATTTTCTTATTCTGTCATTGAGGTTAACAAAGATAATATTGAATTCTATTATGACCTCGATAACACATTATCAAGTGGCAGAGATTTGCTATGGGGTGTAAACGAAACTGGTTTCTTAAGAATAGCAAGCTACACAAATGCTGGCAACCTACCAACTATGGGCTACATGAATTGTGAAGATGTAATTACAGGTCAAGCGTATGCGCTTATAGCTGTTAAAACTTACTCCACAACCTGGCACTATATTAAGCTTCGAATAGACTCCTATTCTTCCACACCACATGACAGAATCGCATTCACATACGCATTCCAGTTAGTACCAAATTTCACCCTCTTAGACTAGAGCAAGGGATTACAGAAGCAAGGGGCTGAAGCCCCTTGTTCAATAAAAGAAAATATGAAGGTCTTCCGAGAATTATGAATGCGCTTTGGTCTGCTTTTTAATCGAAGGAAATCAATAAACAATGTAATCGCCATTGAGAGCCTGTATCGCCAATGCTATTTCCAACTGAGGTTCTTTGAGACATCCCTGCGAAATAAGGATTTGACCTATAAAGCGATTATCACCACTCAGCTGTTTGTTTAATGCCGATGAAATATCCGTCTTCGCGCAGAAACCCTCGAGTATTAGAATTTGACCAATTAGCATTCTTTTCATCTTATACAACTTCTTCAGCAATTGCTGAACTTAATTTAATAAATATAAACAAAATATATTTAAGCCGTTTGTCAATATTATTTCTCTTTTCAAGATAACTCAAATAACATAGCATTTGCGTTACGATCCCCGAGACAACCGAACTTCGCCCAAGAGAATTACAAACTGTCATATCAAAATCAACTCTATCATTTCATATCTATCGAGCAATTAATATTAATATAGATAATTTGGAATTTGTCAAGTGGATTAATTTGGGAATCATAGCATCTAACTTGCCTGCTTATTGCTAACATTATCTTTACCGGTACAGTGTCTAAACCCTCGGTTAAAAGTATTAGCAAAATTTCCGCTCCATTTAATGCGAATAATTTTTTTTGAACTACTATCGATTTTAGACTTATCTGTAATCTCGACACCAGCTACCCATACAATTCTCTCACCGACATAAACGATGGGAACCGCATATCTAAATAACCATGGAACTTTTCTTGCCCTAATGAAATGTGCTAAGTTAACACTTTTCCCGCCTAATGGTTGAAACATATGCCTGAAATTTGTTTGCCTAACAGAAATAGGTGACCCATTCCATGCAATGTATGCCACTAATCGATCTTTGGAATGTAAGTCTGAGGGAACATTGGAGCGAGAAACTGTAATTTTGCCAAATGCACCCAAATTAACAGGATTGTTAAAACTAATATCTGCATATTTTAATTGAAAAGGTTCTTTTGTGTATATAAATATACAATTTCTTTCCCTCATAATATTAACACCACCGTAAAGTTCTTGCGTTGTATCCGACGTGAGTAGCTTCTCAAACTTCTCGCTCACCTTCTCATATGAAAAATCCTTAAGACCCACACCAAGCCTAAGCAAACATTTCCGCAAAACCTCTCCGAATACAAATTCATCTTCAAGAACTTCATCTGCTCGCAAAGATACAACCCCTTCTATCGAGCCAAGATAGACTTCCGTAAATTTTTCTGACAAATTTCTCTCGAGTGCATCTCGTGTTAAACTGAGTATTTTTGATGCCTTGTGAATATGTCTAATTGACTTTTCGTTGAAATTCTCTTCAACAAAAGGGAGAAGTTTAAGTCTAATCTTATTTCGAGAATATCGCATATCCAAATTAGACAAATCTTCTCGCCAAGGTATCCCAAGTTCACGAAGAGAAGCCTGTATCTCCTTCCGCCATAGATCAAGCATAGGACGAACAATTATGCCGGTTCTGGGTTGAATGCCAGCCAGTCCTCGAACCCCTGTACCTCTGAAAAGATTAAACATAAATGTTTCAACAGTATCATTTGCAGTATGACCTAATGCTATTACAGCTTTGTATTTACTCGCCGCCTTCTCGAATATTTCTCGTCTCATTATCCTGGCGGTTTCCTCGATACCCAGAGACAATATTCCTGCTTTCTTAGGTACATTAGCTTTGTGAATATCCAGCGGGATACCCCATTTTTGACAAATTTGCTTTACAAATTCCTCATCTTCATCGGTTTGTTTGCCTCGAATCATATGATTAACATGTACTGCACGGAGATTAAATTTCCTTTTTGAGGACAGTTTTTGCAATGCCCAAAGCAGAAAAG
>JAUXEQ010000038.1 GCA_030620455.1 bacterium
CCATTATTGTTAAAATCACCGTATGCAACTTTTTCATCCACATGCCATATAAGAATTCCGGCACCCGGTAAAGCGAAATCGTAGGCGCCAATGAATTCGTCGTTATATTGAATCCCCATAATAACACCAGTGATAGAGTCTTGACGTATTGCTACATTGGAAATGTCGTCCCACGGTTCTGACTGCCGATTTTCCATAAGGAAATATTCGAATTCATCGATCTCGATTTTTATAATCGTAGGTTTGCTCGGACGCAATGGAATTTCGCACGCATAGAGCTCGAAATCGGCAATAGGGTCATCTAATGTGACCACATTTTCCCAGCCAAGGTAAGCCCGTTCCCATGCCGAGGGATAAGTCGGTAATAAACCGAAAACATCATATACATCACCTGTTTCCTCCTCGACAAGTTGAATACCTGCAGCATGACCATTATCCATAAGGGAAAAATACCCAATATTTGAAGTAAAATCATAGGTGGAGTATAGATCCACAAGCCCCAGATAATGTCCGAACTCATGAGCCAGAATACCGTTAATAAGAACAGTTTGACCATCCTGATAAGCATGTTCGGGCATCACAATTCCCTGTGTAATGCATGTAGCCAAAGTTTCATCGGGGAGGATTAAATATGCAGTCGGTAGGTCGTACGGACTGGGGATGAATATATCTGGATAAAATTCTGCCAAATCTGGATAAAATGTTGCTACATCATTTTGCCAATCGCTTCCAGCGTGAAAAACAATTATAACATCGTAATCGCAGAATGGCACACTACCAACAGAATCCACATGTCTTATTGCATCTTTAAAAAACCCAAAGAGACGCGACCCCGGATCGTTGCCAAACCAGCCTTCTGGGCCATAATATCCCATTTGTTCTGGAAGCGTATATGCTTCATTCTCATCCTCGGGGAATATATCATAAGTTAGGTTTAGTTTGCCATGAGATACGAATTTATAATATCGAGCTAAAGCCTCGAGGTGCGATGTAAAATACGATTTGTTGTGCGGCGGTGGATCAAAATTTATGCTATCATCTGGGGTAAGATCGAACTGTCCATTACCAGTGCTACTATCCGTCTCATCAGGTTGAAACTGAACTCTAATTGCGCATATCTTTATCGTATATGTGTGAATTAGCACATCGGTTGGAAGAGAATAGCGATATTCTCGATCGAGCTTATCGAGAAGTGGTGGATTGGGGTTGGGTTTTGATAATTCGGATGTTGTATTAATTCTTGGTCGTAATGTGTCATTAGTTATTTTATTGACTCGAAAATCACCTCTTGCAAAACTAAACAGCAAAAGGCAAGTTAAGAATATTGTTCGCCGAATCCACATCCTCATTCCTCCACTATTTTTAGTATTTCCGAAAATAAGGTTTACCGTGTCTAATCCAAAGTTAATATTATTGACTGAGATGATAATATGATAAAATCGTAGCAATCCTGAAAGAATATAAATCTCAGAAAATATAACTATTAGAATTGTGCAGTAACCGATAATCTCATAATATCCGAAAGCGGTAATGAGCAACCTATATTCTCAGGATCGCTAACTTTTGGTATGTATGCAAAATCAAACAATAGCTTACCGTATTGAAGACCAAGCCCAAAGGTGTAATAGTTCGTGCCTATATAGTCTCCCGTGTTAAATATGTATCCCGGCTTTTTGGTATTCTCGACAGATTCTTTTTTAGGATAGTAATCGTAATCTATAATATAGCCACCTCTTACTGAGAAGAAGTTTGCGTATGTGTATTCAAATCCGAGATGTTTGACAGCATAATGCCATTCAAGAGACCATGGATTATCGGGGTCCTTAAATTTAATTATTTCTTTCTCAATATCTACAGTTGTAATAAGAGAGTGATAATCCGTTTTAACTGCTTGATATGCCAAACCGACCCGAAGATTTCTTGGGAGAGGATCTGCCTGCGCTGCATCGATGTAATGAATATCGGGACCAAGATGCTGAACAGTTGCTGCGGTGACCAAACCCTTAAGAGGTGTATCGTAAATAATTCCAAAATCGAGTGCAAATGAACTGCCTGTTCCGCTTTTTTTCTCATGTCCCACGTATATTTGAGGAGCTAATGCACTATAGATAAATTTGAAATTCAGACCTGCGTAAAAGTTTGGAAAGATCTTAGCTCCATAAGATGCAGAAAGAGCCATCTCATACGAATAGAAACCGCCGATTTCTTCGCCCCATTCGTTGGTTTGCTTGCTTTGTCCGAGAGAGATATAAGTTATTGCACCTCCTACTGTTCCCCATTCCTCGAGGTAATATACTCCTGAAAAATATTCGTAATAAATGTCATCGGCGAGTTCTGGAAGCCATTTAACATGCATAAGCGATAATCCAGGGATTCCTTGAGAATATACAGTCATTTCCTTTGAATCGGCGAACCAGTATTCGTTACCCGATGTAATAATGTGTGTAATAATTTTATCTTTCAAATTGCCAGCTAGAATGTATCTGAATTGTCCAAGATTTGAATGATATCTCATTAATCCGTATTCTGTGGAGACCAACATATCTCCCTTAATGAAACCCTCAGAAATGTCATAAATTTCACCGCTTGCTGGACTGGCGGGGATTTCTATTGTTTCACCTGCGGAGATTTCGGATTTGTTCATATAACCAAAATCTCTTAACTTTTGTGTGGTTTGTGTTATTTCGGTACTGGATAGATGTGGCCATTTTGCCTTAACCCAATCTTGTATCGTTGTTGAATCTTTGACAATTACCGAACGCCAACCGAATACTTTAAATCTCTTGCCATCGAACCTTATGAGTCCCAAATCCGTTCCGAACCAGACATTATCTCTCGAGTCCATATAGATTGTTTTAACCTCACTCGAGAAAGGAAGATCGAACGGTACTCTGACATCTGATGGTGGTTTTTCATTTTGTGGGTTATTATTAGCAGCTTTAAGTTGAGATGTCAAAGCCTCGAGACGCTGAGTGCTCTCTACGCCGCAGATATCCTTAACGACATTTTCCCACTTAACAGTTCCTGCTAAATAGTAATGATAAGTTCCGAGCCACTTTGAACCGTCGAATTTTACAACTCCTCTTTTAGTAGAAATCCATACTTCTCTTGGTGATTTTGCGTATACCGATCTAATAGAAGAGGAGGGCAATCCACTTGCAGCGCTGTATTTACTCCATTTATTTCCTCTATATGCAAATAATCCTTCAGGCGTTGCGACCCAAAGGTTATTTCTGTTATCCACACTCATAGAAACAATAGGTAGTTTTTCAGGTGAATTTTTTCCAGAAAGCTTTCGCCAAACACCACTGGAATATTTATATGCTCCTAATTTTGTTCCTACATATAGGACATTATCACCACCAGCAAGAGCAGTTATTACTTCCGGCACAAAGATCTTAAATGGTATCTCGATCGAGGTTCCTTCGGGTACTGAATCGTTAAGGAGTTCATTATAGTCTCTTATTTTTTTTAAGACATCACGAGAAATATAGCTTGTATCGTAGGATCTCGGTTCCATGAAATCCTCGAGGATACTTTTTATTTCTCGACCTTCAGGATCCACAACTGTGTATTTTTCACCGGTTAGCCATTTATCTCTTCTGAGCATTCGCAGAGAATTATCTGTAGCAATCCACAGATCGTACTTTCTAAAATCCTTATCCGACCTTAAGGTCTTAACTGGTGCAACAGCTTTAACACCGGTATCTGGGAAATTTATATTATGCCATCTGCTGGAAAGTGGGAACTTCCCAAGACCAGCTGGATTCCAATATGTAGCCGTAGGATCGTTAGCTACGGCAATAAATGACTCACCCATACCTGCAGCTCTTGCTCCAGGTCCTATGGTTAGAAACAAAACCGCTCCCCTTGCCCTTTCCGCCCATAAATAATTTACGAAAATAAAAAGCGAAAGTAGTGCAATAGTTAATAATTGTAATCTTCGCATCAAAACCTCCATTATATTCAAATTGAAACCAATAATAATTTCTTTGATAATCTTTGCAACAAATTAATTTATTATATCGGTCACAAGGAAAAATATTTTTAAGAAAATATAAATTTTTTAATTAAGAAAAAGAGATTTTTCAACTTAGTTTAAAACCACTTTTCTCTTGACATTAATCGCATAAATGCTTTCTTGGATAAAAATTCTATATCGTTTGGGAGTAGGAGATTCTGCCCGGGTTAGGCAGATTAAGAAAAAATATTTGTCTTTTGGCTTGACTATAAAGTATTTAGAAATTATTCTGTCAGAATGATAACGAATTTTTTTGTTGCTGCTATTTGGGAGGGGAAAAAGGAGAGTAAAAGCTTGTTAGTCTTATACAGGTGGAGAAGGATTACGGATTTAGAATTTAAAAGTTTTGGTTATTTTGTTGGAATGATGAATTGTTTTTGATAGGGTAGATTCAGTAAGGTCTTAGAATTAACCGTATGATGTTATGTAACAATTTTAAATGGAACAATATCAAATACGAAGAGTTAGATAATTATTATTTTAGGAAACGCTTAATTATAATGTCACGGAATGTCGAAACATTATTACTCCCGTTTGGAAATTTGTGGATAAAATAGATAATGTTCGAATAAAAGGAGGGATATTTCGAAAAATAGTTTTGAGGTGGAAAAAGACAGTTTGATTTTGGAAGCTTCAACAAACAATTTAAAACCGAATGGAATTTGTAAGAATTGTAGATATTTTTTTCGATTTAGAGCAAAGATTAATGAAATCGATTTAAAATTGTGTAAATTAAGATTAGTGAAATAGTGATGATTTATTGTAGTTTAGAAGATGTGATAATGAAAATCAATCAAATCAAAAACAAAAAGTGAAGGAGGAGCAAGGATGAGGCGAACGGAACTTTTGATTATTGCGTTTCTTTTGGTTAGCCTACCAATTGCAGCGCAGACAATCACAATGACAAATCCTGTCGACGGAACCACAACTAGTGATCCGTACCAATCTATTACCTACACATTTTCAAGTTTTGCCAGTATAAGGACTACAACTCTTGGTCTGTTTGTTAATGGGTTTCTCTATCTTGAAGGATTGGATCCAGAGCTAACCTGGTCGGCGCCGAATCTGGTTTATGAGCCATCCGGTCCATACGATGAGGGTATAGTGAAATGTTCCTTAGGCGTTGGTGTTACTACCACCGGTGATCCGATTCCAACATTACCTATTATAACGGATTTCACTGTTGATTTATCCGGTCCATTTATATGGGATCGTGGAATTACTGGATATGATGGTTCACGTCCTGTAACTTCAACCAATCCAACACAGGGTGGTTGGTGGATCGTTGTGGATGAATTCAGTGAATTGATACTCGACAGTCTGATGGTAAAAGTTCATGGTATTGAATACGGTTATGATAATCTGATAATCACTGTAACTGATACTACGATTGTTGACACGTTTTGGGGTCTGTTAGGACCCGAGGTTCATGAATATTCCGGTTACGTGGTTACATTCGATCCTACAGCAGGTGGAATAGCTTGGGCTCCAATGGATGAAGTGGTTTTTGAATTTGTTACAATTTATGATGCACCTACATATGGTGATATTCATCCCCTTGTGGATTCTCCTTTCAGAACATTCTATTTCTGGATTGATTATCTAGGTCCCAGAGCTGAAATTATCGATCCTGTTCCACCGAGAGACATCGATGTTCCCATTACTTCATGTGCTGATCAAGCATTTGAATTCATGGTTTTTGACGAAAACGGACTCGATATTGAATCGATAAAATTCGTCGCTCGCGGTGATACATTGGATTATTCATCTTCCCCATATGTTGATTATGATTTAGTAACATTAGATACGATTTACTATTTCTATGTTCCCGATACTGTTTATAAAGTAATCGATATAGACACTCTATATAACTGGCGTATAAGATGCATCATTCTGGAATTCGAAGTTGTCGACACAGGCTGTACACTTTTCTTTGTGGATGTCGTTTCTCCAGCAGGTCTAAATATACATCACTTTAACGATGAAGAAGATGTAATGAGCAGTGACCAAGTTTCAGAAACAGCCACAGATTTCGTAGATGCAGGTGCAAAATATGTTTTGGCATACGTTTTAATCCCCAATTGGGAGGATTATCTCGATATTTATGCAGCACTTCTTTCGCCATTAGGAGCAAGCGTTTATGAAGTAAGCACTGGATGGCCTTCAGATGGTGGATGGTCTTTAGATGGTTATTGTGTATTTGACACTGTTGTTACTGGAAGAGCTGAAGCTCTTGAAGTTGCGGATATGTATTATAACGTACCCGATAGATGGGGTGTCGCATTGGATTTAGCTAGTCCATCTCATCCGTTCTTCATTTGTGATATATGGATCGTTCCCACGAGAATCACGTATACTTATACACCACTACCGCAACTTGCAGAGGGTGAAACAATTAAGGTTGAGCTTCTAACCGCCATCGATGTGTACGAAAACGAACTCGAGGACAACAATGTATTGTGGATAGTTAGTGCGGATAGAACACCGCCAATATTCCGTGGACATTCTCCAGCTCATGGCGCTGCATTAATTAATTATTATGAGCCAATTGTTTTCATGTTGGATGATATATATGGTAATATTGATCCCAAGTCCATCGAGTTCCATCTGGAATCTTCGAGTGGATTTGAAATAAAGACATTTGGCGGTGGCGATACACTTCCGATTCTTCCTCTTTGGCCTGATTGGTTTATCTGGGATGAGGTGGCAAAGACATTCACATTTGATCCAGCGCTCTATGTCGATTCATTGCACGTAGGAATTAAGTGGGAACAGGGAGAGACTATTGATGTCCAGTTTAATAATTTCAGGGATAAAATAGATTTTTGCGACCCTAATGAATGGGGATTCTATCACGATTTCATCTCATTTACGTTCTATATTGTGAATGGTCCTTATCTTGTAGAATATTATCCAGAAAACAGAACTTTCGTATCGTGTCCTACTCAGGAGATTTTATTCAAACTTTACGATCCTGATGGTATCGATCCTTACACAGTGGAATTTATGGTGGAAGGGGAAGTATACAGTCTATTAAGAAGTGATACGATAATTGTTTGCGATACGATAACCGGTATCCCGGATACAACAATTATTGAATGCGATACATTTTTGGTAAATTCGTTAAAATTCGACTGGATTAATGAATTTTTCACATTTACACCTCCAGCTGGATTATACATTAATGCTCGCGAAATTAACTGTAAGATATTGAGTGCAGAAGACATTTTAGGAAACAAAATGTGGGATCTTGGAAAATTTGCATGGAGTTTCATAATCGACATGACTGGACCTGTTTATTTCAACGAGCAACCTGTATCCGGATCGTGGCTTCCTGGAGATGAAGATGCAATAATCTCCATCGATGTAGCAGATTCAATATGCGGGAAAATTCACGAGGATATGATGAAATTCTTGGTTAATGGACTCTATTTCGGACCTACAACTAATCCTGATGTTTGCTTTTTCGACGGTCTTACATTCAGTATGAATCTTACAGCAGCTGGAATTCCGATTGGACATGGTGAATTAGTTACAGTATGTTTGGCAAGCCTTGTCGATGATGTCGATTACTTTTGCGGACCAGATCTTAACAATGCAGAGGGTTTGCCGTTCTGTTGGAACTTCAGAGTGGATAAGAATGCACCGACATTCTCGCTCCTTTCACCTCCAAATTATTCGCATACAAATTGTAAATTCCAAACAATCGATATACTCGTTCAGGATGACATAGGCATCGATCCCTCGAAGATTCTGTTTGTTGTGGAGAGCAGACTTTATACTATTGCATCACCTATGTTGGATTTAATTGGAGATACACTGAGATACACTCCGCTTATTTGGGGTTGGTCTAATAATCAAACAGTAGAATGGTCTCTTGCTCAAATTGGTGATATTGCCGGCAATATCGTGGATGGTAATCCACTTGTTGGTGAGTATTTCGTCGATCTCGAGCCACCTGAAATTGCCAATCAGTTCCCTTATCCTGAGGAAACTAGTTACGAAAAACTCGAGGAAATTTCTTTCTCGTTAAATGATGAGTCGGGAATAAAAGTGGAAACCATAGAACTTGATATTGCTGTTACCCATTCCGATGGCGTAGATGAATATCATTACGTTTTCGATGATGGTGTATTCGATATCTTTTGGTTTGGACTGTTGGGTGGTCCAATTGCAAGTGTAGTACTTCCTCTCGACAGAACCGATATATTTATCCCGGCAACAGGTGCTGAAATAGACGTGGGATTTAAGATTACAGATAATGTGAATTTCGATTGTGATGTTAGCGATGGCATCGAGGGTAATTGGCTTATTTACAACTATACATTCTATATAACTCCCGGCTGGCTTCTCGATTTTGAACTCACACCGGTTCATTTGATAATCGATCCGGCTAGCGGAGAAACTACGTGGGTTGATGGGGAACCATCAGTTCTCACAATGGGTGCAGCATATGGCGCAACCAAAGGATTCGATCCCGGTATAGACAGATTAGCTCCACCTGCACCACCTCCAGCACCAGATGCAATTATACCACCAGCATTCATATTGGATACAGACAGACTAATAGCCGATTTCAAAGGAATTGAAGACGAGGATCCAAGGTGGTTGCTATGGACAGCCAACGCTCGAGGGACAATTACATGGGATCCGACACAGTTACCTCATTACGGTGTATTCATTATGAACGATAGGATCGATATGCGTGAAGTCAACTCATACGATTTCGAGCCTTATGAACCAATTTTCATCACCTTCTCACCGAACTTCATGCATCTTCACAAAGGCTGGAATTTAATTAGTTTACCAGTCGAACCAGATGATCCTTCGCTACGTGGAGTGTTCCCTATGATTCTACCGCATAATATTTACATCTATAATCCATTCTCCATGAATTATGAGAATCCTGCAGAGATACACACTAAGTTCGCATATTTCGTTCTCTATACACCGGGACCTGGCGATCCTCTCGATGTTTATTTCTCCGTTCCGGGTATTCCTACAACCGAATACGAGGTTCTGAATATGCCAGAAGGTTGGAATACTATCGGTTCTGTATTCGACTTCACTGGTGTTGATATAACTTCCCCGGACGTTACGACAATTCCTATAGATGTAATCTTTGGCGATGTAGTCTATCTATATAATACCGAGACCGGTATGTATGAGGACACAAGGTTTATCGATGCGGGATTGGGATACTGGGTATACATAGACCTTCCCGGTTCATATCTCTCAGCGGCAATGAATGTTCAAGCTGGATGGCGACCTAAGAGTGCAATCGGAGATGTCTATCCTATAAATCCTGAAAAGATAGCCAATCTAAAAATCGGAGATACTAAGCTAACTCTCATCGTAGATAATAATTCCTCAAATAATGTTGATGAGGAATATGATCGACTAATGCCTCCACCACCGGTAGGATTGAATCGCTCAGCATATCTGACCGCAGACAGGAATGATATGCAACTATTCAAGGATGTTCGTCCTGACAATGAATTCACATTGGTTCTTAATAACGATGCAAACTTGGTTACCGATAATCCTATTATGGTTAAGAACGATAATGAAAATTATCAACTTGTAGAGCACGACATTGTACTGAAGTCCGGCACCTATAAAATCATGCTTGTCAGCGCCACTAAACCAGAACATTTAGCATTGCATCAGAATACTCCAAATCCGTTTAATGTCTCTACGGAAATTATATTTGATGTTCCTAATGATGGCTTTGTGAATTTAGGGATATTCAATATGATCGGTCAGAAAATCCGAACTTTGGTTTCCGAAGAAATAAGCGCTGGGCAATACAGAGTTGTCTGGGATGGTTGTGATGATAACGGTTTTGA
>JAUXEQ010000149.1 GCA_030620455.1 bacterium
CCCTGCTATCGTGGGAACATTCCTTTTATCAATTGGTGCAATGATTTTTGCAATTCCTATGGGTGTTATGGGAGCAATATATCTTACAGAATATGCAGGAGCAGGATCAAATAGAATAGTAAGGATTATTAGGCTTGGCATAAACAATCTTGCTGGAACACCATCGATTGTATTTGGGCTTTTTGGATTTGCAGTATTCGTGAAACTTTTTGGATTCGGGATTTCTATTTTATCGGGAGCACTTATACTTGGAATCCTTATACTTCCCTTAATCATCAGGTCAGCAGAGGAAGCAATTTTATATGTACCTCAAGAAATTAAAGAATCTTCTTATGCACTTGGTGCAACTAAATGGCAGACAATAAAAGGAGTGGTATTACCTTATGCACTCCCTGGCATTCTCACCGGAGCTATACTCGGTATAGGTAGAGCTGCAGGTGAGACAGCACCCATAATATTCACAGCAGCAACTTTTTACACCCGACATTTACCTAATTCAATTTTTGACGAAGTAATGGTTCTTCCCTATCATATTTATGCATTGATGACAGAAGGTACAGCACCTGAATACCAAGTTCCGATCGCTTATGGCACTGCTTTAGTGCTTATCCTTCTCGTTTTAAGTATAAACCTTATAGCAATAATCATCAGATATAAAGCAAGGAAAATACCAAAATGAGAGAAACTAAACAATTGGACACTAAGCTTGAGATAAAAGGTTTAAATCTATTCTATGGAGAAAGCCATATTCTAAAAAATATAAAACTAAAGATACCTCAAAACCGGATTACCGCAATCATAGGTCCTTCTGGATGTGGGAAATCAAGCTTACTAAGATGCTTGAATAGACTAATTGATCTTATTTCGGACACAAAAGTTGAAGGTCAAATCTCATTAGATAGTAAAGACATTTATTCAGATAATGTTGATGTGGTGGAAATCAGACGAAGAATTGGAATGGTTTTTCAAAAACCAAATCCGTTTCCAAAATCAATATTCAACAACATTGCCTATGGTCTTCGAATAAATGGAATCAGAAATGAAAGAAAGATAACTAAGACAGTAGAAGAAAGCTTAAGAAATGCTGGACTTTGGGGAGAGGTTAAAAGTAGGCTTTTTGAGTTTGCTTTTGAACTTTCAGGTGGACAACAACAAAGGTTATGTATCGCAAGAGCGTTAGCTGTTGAGCCAGAAGTACTTCTCCTTGATGAACCGTGTTCTGCATTAGATCCTGCTAGTACTTTTAGGATAGAAGAATTAATGGTGAGATTGAAAGAAAAATATACAATTGTCTTAGTTACCCATAATATGCAACAGGCAGCAAGAGTCTCGGATTTTACTGGGTTTCTATACTTGGGCGAACTTGTGGAGTTTGACGAAACAAATCAAATATTTACTAACCCCAAAAAGAAACTAACAGAAGATTACATCAGCGGTCGTTTTGGGTAACTTAGAAGGAGGTTGATAACGATGTTAAGAGAAACATTTCGAGTAAAATTAAAGGAACTTGAGCAAGACCTTCTTCAAATGGGTGAGATGATCATTAGAAGCATCAATCGATCTATTAAGGCTTTGAAAAATCTTGACACAGGTGAAGCAAAAAAAATAATATCCGATGATCTACTGATTAATAAGAAACGATGGGATACGGAAGAGAAGTGTATTACTATGATTGCTACTCAGCAACCTGTGGCTACCGAGTTACGGGAACTAATTGCGATTTTAAATATCACAACGGAGTTAGAACGTATGGGTGACCATGCCAAAGGGATCGCAAAAATTGTTATTATGCATGGAGATAAACCACTGGTTAAACCTTTAATCGACATCCCTCGAATGGCAGAAAAAGCAACCAATATGTTAAAAAGAAGTCTTGAGGCATTTATAAACCGTGATGTTAAAACTGCAAAGGCTATATGTAAAGAAGATAATGAATTGGACGCGCTTTATGAGCAGATATATCGCGAACTATTTACATTCATGATAGAAGACCCAAGAACAATTACCAGAGCGACCTACCTAATATGGGTATCTCACAATTTGGAAAGAATAGCTGACCGTGTAACAAACATCTGCGAACGAATCGTTTTTCTTGTTACAGGCACCATGGAGGAAATAAACGTATCAAAGTATTGAATTATATGATAGTCTGAAAATTCCAGTTTTTTGCCCTTTTTTGGAAATCCAATGAATATTTCATGTAAAGTACATAACGGGATATAAATTTGTTTTTCAATTTCGATAATGAAAAATTTATAGCTTTTAAACTTTGTCAATTACATTCAATAAATTGCTTGTAATATTTCTCATCTCCTCAGCGGATTTCGATTTTGGGAACAGGGTTACATAAGGTTTCCCAAGTTCACCACTTTCCATAATTGTCCTCTCCAAGGGCAGTTTTCCGAGATAAGGTAATTTTAATTCTTGTGCTACTTTCTCTGCTCCGCCGGTCTTGAAAATATCTGTCTGTTTCCCACAATATTCACAAATAAATCCACTCATATTTTCAATTATTCCAAGCACCTTAACACCCAGTGCCTGCGAAAATCGGATTGTTTTTCTCGCATCGAGAAGAGCAACCTCCTGGGGTGTTGAAACGATTATAGACCCATCAAGATTTTCTATAAGTTGTATTACAGATAAAGGTTCATCACCTGTACCGGGAGGCGAATCTATAACTAACCAGTCAAGTTCCCCCCAGTTAATATCTCCAAGGAACTGTTTTATCGCTTTCATTTTCAGTGGTCCTCTCCATATAACAGGCTGGTCTGTATCCTGAAGAAGCGACGCCATTGTTACGATCTTCACACCATTCTTTTGAATAGGTTCGATAGTTTCATCAGGATTCAGATTTAACCTTAAACCCTCGATTCCTGACATCCTTCCTATAGATGGCCCATGAATATCAACATCCAATAACCCTACGCTTAGATTCTTTTGAGCTAAATCAAATGCGAGATTCGTAGCTACAGTGCTTTTTCCCACTCCACCTTTTCCCGATATAACAATAATTTTATGCTTTATCCTGCTCATTTTTTCTTTAATCTTAATATCATCCTCACCTTGACCGGGTATGTGCTTTCTTCCAGTTGGTTCTCCCATCTTAACAACCATCCTTTCTTCTTTAATATCCCATTAGTGAAGCTACTAAAGCTCCATATAATATCGAATATTGGGGGTTTCTCATAGTGTTTCGATACAAAATCAAAACTTCGCGAAAAATTGACATAATTTTATCAACATCGCCAAATCCATGTGCGATTTTCGCAATTTCTGTTTCTGCCCATTTATTCAGAATTAATTTCTCATTAAATTTTATTGTAATTGCATCTCTCAAAACTGATAAAATGAAAATAAAAAGTACTGAAGAATACTCAGAATTAGCTTGTGCTTCTGTTGCCCAATTCCATAAGAAGTCCAAATTCCCATCTGCTGCCGCAGAAACGAGTTTAAGAGTTTCCTCGCGTATATTAACATATTTCTCCTGAGAAAGCATTAACCCCATAGCAAGACTGCCATCCGCAACTTTGGCGAGATCCTCAGCGATTTCCTCGGGAATATTATGATTCAAAACTAACTTTCTGTAAATCTCGTCTGAGGGAAGTCTTTTAAATTTAACTTCCTGAACTCTCGATCTTATTGTCGGAAGAAGCGATTCAGGATGATCAGTTGTCAATATCAAGTGAGAATCTTTTGGTGGCTCCTCCAACGTCTTCAAAAATGAATTGGAGGACTGAATATTCATGTTGTGAGCATCTGCAATAAGCACGAATTTACCACCAGCTGTTGTCGCTAAAGTAAATAGAAATTTTTGAATTTCATTAATCTGTTGAAGACGAATCTTAGATATTTGAGTAAATTGCGGACGTGACAGAGGATTTGCCCTAAATTCCTCGTATACATTAAATCTTTTATCGCTATCCCATACCTTTTGTGGCATAGGAAAAATTATCAAAATGTCCGGATTGCTCCAGTTTATAATTGTTCTACATGTATTACATTGCCCACATGGAGAACCATCTTTTTTATGTTGACACTTTAAGAATTGAGTCAATTTGAGTGCCATCGAGAACTTCCCAATTCCCGATGGACCAGTAAATAAATAGGTGGAGCTTAATCTATTGTTGTTTATAGCCTGCCACAAAAACTTCCTTACTTTGTCTTGCTCAGAGAAATCCTCTAAAAAACTTTCCGGAACTGAATTGTATCTCGATTCTCTCAAGCTTCCTGCCCCAGAACTTCAACATTATAGCGATTCGGGTCGAGGGATATTACTCTTGAAATTCCATCTTGTTCCATAGAAATACCATATACATAATTCGCTTTACTTAGAGTAATTTTATTATGTGAAACAATCAAAAATTGAATTTGGTCTGAAAAATTTCGAATGAGTTTAAGAAATCTTTTTATATTGACATCGTCTAACGGTGCGTCCACCTCGTCCATAAGACAGAATGGAGCAGGTTTTACAAGATATAATCCGAATAAAAGGGCAATGGAAGTTAATGCTTTTTCGCCAGCACTAAGTTGTGAAAGAGTCAGTGTTTTTTTCCCAGCTGGTCGAACTTTGATTAATATATCAGATTCGAGAGGTTCCGATTTTTTCTCTAACTCAAGATCTGCCTCTCCATCCTCAAACAATTGCGAAAAAATCTCCTGGAATCGTTGTCTTCCAGCCTCAAATGTTTCCAAAAACAATCTTGTTGCCTCACTGTCAAGTTGTTCGATTGTTTTCCTTAGGTCAGATATCGAAGTGGTA
>JAUXEQ010000081.1 GCA_030620455.1 bacterium
CGTCGGAGATTCTGCAGCAATTACCACATTTCTTGCACGAAAATCTTAATCCTTTCCTATAAAATGGGTCGAGCATATCGATAATTTATGAAAAATTTTATGTTAAACAAGATTTATCGGAAACTGTTTCAAAAGGACGAGAAAAAGAAATCATTATTCATTATAGGCTCCTTGTCAATGTGCGTTAAATAGTCATTATCTGTTTAACTCAGTTTGCAATGTAACAGGTATTTCAATATTTAAACATAAGTGTTAAGGCAGCTCTATTACATTTGTGTTTTCTCGATTCCTTTGATAATTGCTATAGAAAGGTCGCATTTAGGGAAAATTTCCGATGGGTATGGAAATATTTTAACTTGCCCGTTTCTCTTTTTAATAAATGATTTCCACCAGCCGATATTTTGAATGAAAGTTCTTCCGACCCAAACCGCAATAATACCGTTTGCTTCTATTTTTTTCAAAGCAGTTGGAATGGTTTTCTTGAGCGGACCAGTTGCACGTATCGTTATTAGATCGAATTTGTCTTTAATGTTTTCAGCGCGATCGGGATAAATTGTCACGTTTTTGAGATTTAATTTATCGACACAAAGGCTTAGGAATTTAGTCTTCTTATGTGATGAATCGCATAATGTGAAGCTGCATTTTGGGAATGCTGCAGAAAGAACAATACCTGGAAATCCTGCTCCAGCGCCGATGTCGAGACATGACTTAAAATCCGAAAGATCTACGAATAGAAGGAGTGCAAGGGAATCGGAGATATGCCTGTCGTGGATTTTGTCTCTATCCGTTGATGAGGTTAGGCTTAACGCCTTGTTGTGTTTTTTAATGAGATTTTCAAATACATCGATTTTATCCCAGAAATCTATTGGGATCGACGGTTGTTTTTCGTGCAATATTTTTTCTAATGCATCCCAATGAACCATAATATCTTAAGTGGAATGTTTCATATGAAACAATTTGTTTATTGCGCTCACTAACGAAGTCAGGTCCGATGGTGTTATACCCGGAATTTTTGCCGCATGAGCGATATCTATCGGTTGTGCTTTCTCGAATTTATCCACAGCCTCACCCCTGAGACCTATTCCCTTGTAATTCATATCGGCTGGAATTTTAAGAGTGTGAAGTTTGTTTATTTTTTCCGCCTCCCGAAGTTGTCTATTAATATAACCTTCGTATTTAAGCTCTGTTCGAAGTGTCGATGAAGGTCTTGCAGGTAAGCAAGCTATTTCATCATACATTCTCGAGAGCTTTTCCCATCGGGCTTCGGGTCGATTACAATAGTTCTTCAATGAAGTTCCCGGAGCAACGCATAATTCATCAGCCTCTCGACTTTTTATCGATCTTGAAGTAATAAATTCTTTAACTCGATTAAGAGATTTATACCATCGACGCATTATGTAATATCGATCGCCTGAAATTGCTTCGAGAATGTCATGTGGTAACGTCTCGAATATCGATAGCCATGCATTATCCTCGCGAAGTAGTAATCTGAATTCTGAACGACCGGTAAGCAGTCTATACGGTTCATCAACACCTGAAACAACAAGATCGTCGATCATAACGCCGATGTAGCTTTTGTCTCGAGTAAATATTATACTTTCTCTTTTGGAAATCCAGTTTGCAGCGTTGATACCTGCGATAAGACCCAGTCCAGCAGCCTCCTCGTAACCCGAGGTTCCCATTATCTGACCAGCAAAAAATAATCCTGAAATAGATTTCGACATAAGACTGTGTGAAATTTGCGTCGGCTCGACAACATCGTATTCCACAGCGTAACCGGGTACTGTTATCTCAGCGTTCTCCAATCCCGGGATTGTGTGGAGCATTTTTAGCTGTATCTCCTCGGGAAGCGAGTTTGAGATACCGTTGGGATACATTTCAACTGATTTTCGTCCCTCAGGTTCTATAAAAACAATATGCTTATCATGTTCAGGGAATTTAACGATTTTAGTTTCTATCGACGGGCAATATCTCGGTCCTATACCAGTTATCATGCCACCGTATAGCGCTGAATTTTCCAAATTCTCCTGCACTACACGATGTGTTTTCTCGTTTGTCCATGTTATGAAACAGCATTCCTGTCGACTTACAGGTAGAACAACCTCATTATTTATTGAGAACGGAAAGTAATCCTCCTCGCCCAGTTGAACTTTGGTTGCAGAGAAATCGATAGACGATCTTAATATCCTTGGAGGTGTTCCTGTCTTAAATCGCAATAGTCTTAATCCGGCATTTTCAAGCGATTGACCGAGTTTATTATCGGCGCTTTCTCCTATTCTCCCTTTATCGTAAATGTTGTGACCTATGTATATTTTCCCACCCAGAAAAGTTCCAGTCGACAGAATAATTGCAGAACATTGAAACTCGTCGCCGTTTTCGAGTATAACTCCAGCAATATGATTCGATTCTATAATTATCTCTACAACATTTCCCTGAATTATTGTTATTCTTTTATGCGTTTTGAGAAGTCGATTTATCTCGAATTCATATTCGGACCGTTCGTTCTGAGAGCGTGTTGCCTGAACCGCAGGACCTTTTTTACGATTGAGAACTCTGAATTGAATCCCGGTTGAATCTGCCGCTTGCGACATCAATCCACCCATAGCGTCGACCTCACGAACAACGCGACTTTTGGCAAGACCACCTATTGCTGGATTACAGCTCATTCTGCCGGTTGCGTTTACATCGAGAGTAACTAATAGAACATCCATACCGAGCTTAGAAGCAGAAACTGCAGCCTCGATGCCACCATGTCCTCCACCGACTACAATAATATCGAATTTCGTATTTTTATTAATCACGGCATCTAAATTAGCTTAGAATAAATAACACACAATAAAAAGATTGAAGTTGTTAAGTAACAGATTAAATTATGGATTAATCAGGGAGGATATAATGTATGAAATGATTTTGCCCGAATTGATAATAAGGAACGATACAAAACTTGTTATGTTGGTCATAGACGGCTTGAGTGGAACGACCGACGATAACGGCTTAACGGAATTGGAAGCTGCAAATACACCACGAATGGACAAACTTGCAGCGAGCGGCTCGACAGGCATTCAAAGACCTGTCGGGATTGGAATTACTCCGGGAAGTGGACCAGGACATCTGGCTCTTTTCGGTTACGATCCAGTTAAATATCAGATAGGTCGTGGCGTTTTGGAGGCGTTAGGGATTGGGATGAAGGTTGGGAAAGGTGAACTGGCAGTGCGCGGAAATTTCTGCACAATGGTCGATGGAATTATAACTGACAGGCGTGCAGGTAGAATCTCATCTGAGCAGGGACAGAAATATATCGATATGTTAAGCTCGAAAATTAAACGAATTTTCGATATTGAGGTTGAGATGGCTGTAAGCATGGAATACAGATTTGCTGTGATTTTCAAGGGTTCTGGTCTATCCGATATGCTAAGTGATGCCGATCCTCAGGTTACAGGTGAAAGACCGGTAACAGCAAGACCACTTAAACCGAATGCTGAAAAATCTGCAAGGATAATAAACAAATTCATCGAATTGGCAACAGAGATTCTCATCGATCAACATCCTGCCAATAGTGTTTTGATGCGAGGTTATTCGCTTCTCCCTGATTTGCAGCATTTTGATGAAAGATACGGATTGAGAGCGGTGGGCATTGCCACATATCCAATGTATCGAGGACTTGCAAGTCTTGTAGGTATGGACACGCCAAATGCCTCGGGATTTAGCATTGCTCAGGAATTTGAAATGACAAGTCAACTTTGGGACAAATACGACTTCTTTTTCGTTCATATAAAGAAAACCGACTCTATGGGTGAGGATGGCAATTTCGCTGGAAAAGTCCAAATAATCGAGGACGTAGACAGAGAGATCCAAGCGCTTTTGGATCTTGATCCGGATGTTCTCGTAATTACAGGTGATCATGCAACACCATCGGTACTCAAATCGCATAGTTGGCATGGTGTTCCGTTGCTTCTTTCCAGTAAGTTTGCTTTCAGAGACGATGCAGAAAAATTCTCGGAGCGAGAATGTGCAAAGGGCATCCTCGGTCATTTTCCGGGATTTGCAATTGTTCCACTTATGTTAGCCAATGCTCAAAGATTAAAGAAGTTTGGTGCATAAAAGATCGATAATTTACCTTCCCAATACTCCAGCACTTATATTCTAATGGAGATAAGTGAGCATAAGTCTGTGTGCTTTCTTTTCCCTCT
Organism: bacterium; assembly: GCA_030620455.1. GTDB lineage: Bacteria > UBP14 > UBA6098 > B30-G16 > B30-G16 > JAUWMV01. Next base: position 4,191 of record JAUXEQ010000081.1, read on the forward strand.
CCTTGGGGAGAGGGTGGTTCCGACGATAGTCGGAATCGAGTGAGGGGTTAATAGTCAAACCGGGTGAGAGGTTGCTAATCTAGTTGTAAGTGAGAAAAAGTCGAACCAGATAGATAGGTAAAACTATCAAAATTAATAATTTATGAACGGTTTATTTTTTTTAATACCCCCTCTATCCCCCGACCCCTTTCTCCCTGAGGAGAAAGGGGAGTATGCTACGAAACATTCTCTTTATCCTCTCCTTGGGGAGAGTGTGGTTACGACGATAGTCGGAATCGAGTGAGGGGTTAATAATCGGAATCGAGTGAGGGAATGAAAGTTGAAATGTGTATCACATGATATATTGGAAATTATATGATATGAAACTAATATGTTAGTTTTTTGAACTATGTATAGAATTTTCAAAATAATAAAGGAATCAAATCAAGTGCATTTTTTCCGCTTCTTTGACTAAATCATCACGGAATTTCGGATGTGCAAGATTTATAATATCCAATGCTCTTTCTCTCGTCGATTTCCCTTTCATATTGAACAACCCATACTCTGTCACGAGGTAGTGAGTATCCATTCTTGGAGTTGTAACCGCGGTTCCCGGTTTGAAGCGAGATACGATTCGAGAGACATTACCATCATGTGCAGTAGAATAAAATGCAATAAACGACTTGCCACCTTCGGATTTAAATGCACCGCGCACATAATCGAGCTGCCCACCTGCACCACTGAACTCGAATCCTTCAATAAACTCAGAATTGCATTGTCCGAGAAGGTCTACTTCAATCGTGGAATTGATTGAGATCATATTCTCATTTTGTGAAATAATATAGGGCGAATTGATATAGGAAACAGGATAGCTTTCCATACTGGGATTATCATCTATGAAATCATACATCTCTTTGTCTCCCAGTGCATTAGTAAATAAGTGTTTCCGAGGATTCAGGTTCTTTTTCCTTCCTGTGATTACACCTTTTTTTATTAAATTGACCATACCTGAACACATAACCTCTGAATGAGCTCCAAGATCCTTATGGTTCTTGAGAGAGCTGGCTATTGCATTAGGGATCCCGCCAATTCCCAACTGTATTGTTGCTCCATCCGGAATTAGTTCAGCTATTTTTCGACCTATTATCTCAGCTTCAGGCTTGGATTCCTTTGGTTTATATTCCATAAGAGGTGTATCATATTCAACTATTGCGTCAACCTCAGATATGTGTAAAAGCGAGTCTCCGAAGACACGGGGCATTTGTGGGTTGACCTCGACGATGAGTTTTTTGCAATGTCTGGCGGCAGTAGATATATAATCATTTGTTACGCCGAATGTGAAATATCCAGCTTTATCCATAGGTGAAACTGTCGTTATTACAATATCGATATCCATAAAGTCACGACATATCCTCGGAATTTGATGAAACTCGTTGGGCACGAAAAAGTCCCGTCCTGTCTTGATCAAAACTCTGTCTGGACTGCCTACAAACCAACTGTAAATATGAATTTTATCGCAGACATCCGGAGACAAAATGGTTTTAGCAGCATGATCCATGTGAAGCAATGAGTAAATCTTGATATCCCGAAGCTTGCCATTTCTAACTCTGTCTGCGATTGCGCCGAGGAGCGCTGGTGGTTCTCCGATTGCCATACCATGAACAACTGTATCCGAATTTCTGATGCTTGCAACAGCTTTCTCGGGTGTTGTAAGTTTTTCTTGGTATTCTGCAGTATACATTTCTTTACTCCTTTCGATAGTTTAATTTGATAACGGAAAGAGGAGTTTGAATTAATTTTTATATATCTATAGCATTAATTTTACCGTTTTGAGCGGGATTAATACTTGATAGTTCGACTCTTCGTATTTTCATGATATAAAGGAATGTTATAATACCGACGCTATTGCCCAAGACCATCGCAAGAATGATTTTCTTAACGGTATACAATGCTTCAGGATACGGTTTTGAAATCAACAGAATCAGTCCCATATGAATTAATTCTATGACAACAACAATTATAAAACCTTTTTGGATCGAGAAATTTTTCCTTATAGACTTTGAAAATAAACCTGCAACTAATCCTGCAAAGATAGTAGCAATAGAACATGGTATTTTTGTTAATCCGCCCAAAATGAATCTATGAATTGCTGCTATGATGCCAACTATAAGTCCTATAATAGGACCTCCTATAAAGCCAGCCATAAGTGGACCAAGGTCGCGGGTGTTGGAAATTGCTCCACCACCAACATCGACTCCAGCGACAGTTCCGTATATTCCTGCTATTGAAAAGAAAACGATAATCCAGATGTATTCTATAAATGTAGCTTTAGAGGACAATACATGGGCTAAGGTTTTGGTTTTTGAAAATATGAAGACCACGAACATTAGAATGAATATTTTTTCAAACGCTAGGAAAATTAATTTTAAATTGGTTTCACTTTCAATTGAATCAGCCCATACCTGCGTGGGGAATAATAAAGCAATGAGGATAAGTACGGCTATCGATGTGTACTTCATGTTTTAGGCTCCCTTGTAGTGTCCTGTATGTATTTGATGTTTCGGAAATTATTATTTAACATTTAATAATTTAAGTATATTATTAGCAAGGTTTTTTTGAAAGATTAAATTTTTTA
>JAUXEQ010000289.1 GCA_030620455.1 bacterium
AGGCAGAGAACAGATTGCATATTCAAAAAGCTATTATTCTGCATTTATTCAACATGTGTGTTTAGGATTATAATTATTATTTCTGTGCGATTATTTGTTGTCAATTAGACGTGTTAGGTGTATAATGACTATTTATGTAATTTTAACAGAGAATCGGATAAAATGAAACGTTTAATATTTGAAGTCATACCACCTCCCATTAAATGGAGCAACGAGCAGGTGGATCGATGGGCTGAACGAATTATTTCCTTTCTTCAAAAGGCAGGAATCAATACACTAAATATTCCGGAGGTTGTCGACGAGGAAAGAGGAGAACCGCGAAGTGTCCCATACACTCGCAAACAGCCAGTGGAAAGTTTTGCTCGTATAATAAGGGAGAAGAATATCCCGATTAAAACATTATTGAATAAAATAACTGTCCGCATGCCAGAAAAGGAGCTTATTTCATGGGTCGAGCGGAGAATCGAGGAGGGTCACGAGAGTCTGATTTTAGTTGGTGGAGAATCCCACAAGATCGACTATCCTGGTCCGTCGGTTCTCGATGCTGCGGAGATTTTAAAAAAGCGATATCCAAAAATTAAAATGGGCGGAATAACTATTTTTACTCGACCTGGTGAGGCAAATAGAATTTACCGGAAACTCGATGCAGGCATAGAATTCTTCGTTTCGCAGATCGTTTTCGAAACTGCTAATATTAAGCAAGTGATTTTCGAGTTAGAGAAATTGTTATCGTCGAGAGCATTGCCCGACATATTTGTTTCCCTGGCTCCTGCGGCAAAGGTCAAAGACCTTAAGTTTATGCGTTGGCTTGGGGTCGAGTTCCCGTCGGCTATATATTCCTATCTTATTGATAGAGACTCGGAAATTCCGACTCGTTCCCAAAATATTCTTGAGCGCTTGGCTGCCGAAATTTATGATATACAACATAAACCGAGGCTCGGCATAAATTTTGAGCACGTTATGTATTCGAATCTTGATATTTCGTTCAAGATAATCGAGCATATTAAAAGGGAGAATTTTACATGACAGAATACATGATTAATGGTATTTTTCCTAGGACCGAAGGGCTAATAAAACTAACAAGGGATATGGACCGAAATAGAGCATCGGAGGAGCAGGTTTTCGATGCTCAGGAGAATGAGCGAAAGACATTATTCGAACTTCAAAACACCGCTCAATACTACACCGATGGTCTTTTAAACTGGCAGGACCTTAATCGACCTTTCGTGGATATTGTGGATAACTGTCGGGCTGGTTCTTTGGTTCGATTTTTCCAAACTAATTCGTTTTATAGAACAATTCATTTTACAGGTTCGCCAGATTTACTTGAAAATAATTTGGAAAACTGGTATAATAAATACTTCTTTCATGATAAAAAATTGAACAAAAGGCTCTATGTATTTCCGTCGCCATCGCTGTTTATGCGATTTTCAAGTGGAATAGAGATGTCGGATATTATAGAAATATTGTATCGTGCAGCGGAATTTGTGGACAGTATAAGTCCGGGAGCATTCGTTTTCGCGGAACCATTCCTAGACGACGAACCGATAAAAAACCCAGAATTATTGGGAGATTTTTTCAGCCGATTGAGAATGAATATCAAGTCGAAGATATTTATTCACACATATTTCGGGAATATTACGAAGAGACTCTTGTTTTATCACTCCCTTCCCGTTCATGGGCTCGGGGTTGATATGTATCGTACATCTATTCTGGATTTATCGGGAAACTCCTGGCCCAAGGACATGGGTTTTATTGCTGAAATTATCGATACAGAAAACACACTTCTCGAAGATATAAACTACCTCGATGACTTCATAGGAAAATTGCAGGAGCTTATCAATCCTGCATTTATAATAGTTTCCGGGAATGCAGATTTTCAGTTTCTGCCATACGATTTTGCAGTTAAGAAAATTGAAATTTTGAAAAATCTTAGGAGTAATAAATGAAAGTAAAGCCACTGACAACCCATGAGGTAGGAAGTCTTGCAAAGCCCAATTGGCGAGTTAAAGCGCTCACTGGGAGGACACTATCCGATCGAGACATTGAACAAGCTGTGGAATGGTCTGCAATCCTCGAGCTTAACGGTGGTTCGGAGCAGCTTATATCGATATTAAGTAAAAGGGAAAATTTCTCAGCTCAGGACAAAGCAACGATTAGGAAATTCTCAGGAATTTTCGGTACGAGACTGCTCGAGAAATCTGGGCTGGATTTGGTTTACGATGGCGAGCAAAATCGAATTGAGATGTATGAGTTCCCTATCCGTCGTTCTGATGGTTTCAATTTTTTAGGACATGTACGAAGTTTTGATAACAAATACTATAGAAAGGCACGCTGTGTTGAGAAGCCATCGGTTAGAGAGTTATTCCATGTTGAGGAATTTCATGAAATAAAGTCGTATGCATCGAAGCCGCTTAAAGTTCCCATTACAGGCGCTTATACTATTGTGGATTGGTCCTTTGATGAGCACTATATGAAACAGCTAAACATTGCTGATACCGATTTTCTTAGAAAACGTCGTAAAGTCAGAGCGGAGTTCTTAACCGATGTAAGCAAGGAGCTAATCTATCCTAACAACCGTGCCTTGATTGAAGCGGGAGCGAAGTATATTCAAATCGATGAGCCAGCTGCCACAACAAAACGTAACGAGATCGATTTATTCATTCAATCGGTGATAGATTCTGTGGGTGACATCTCGAATGAA
>JAUXEQ010000120.1 GCA_030620455.1 bacterium
TATGATATTTTTATTTAAGTTCTTCATAGTTTCTCCTGTAAGTCTGGTAAATATTTCTTCACAGCGTAAGAGTGAATTGTTACGAGCAAAACCGATCGTATATAAATGATACCGAATTATTATATAATTAATATATTTTTCTCAAGGTCGAAATCTCTTTTTAGCATAGAGTAATACAAATGCATTTTAAGGCATAAAACTTTCTATAATTCTAAAGATAATAAATTAGATCGAATATTTACATTGAGTTTTTGAAGAAAAAGGGTAAACTTTATTATCGGAGGTAACAATATGAAAAAGAGTATGTTGTTGTTAGTTTTAGTAGGCGTTATCTTTGCCTATGAACCGGGTAGAATAGTCCACTGTCCAACCGCTGGCATCCCTGCTAATCGAGAAATTACTCTTGATATTTTAACTTTCCCCGGTGGCGGATTGAGAATGGGATTCTCGATGGGAATGTGGGATAGATTAGAGATAGGCATATCTTATGGCAGTGAAAACCTTATTGGTACTGGAGATTTGAAGTTCGATCCTAAACCGGAGATAAGACTTAAATATCGGTTCCTTGAAGAATTAGACGAAAGACCAGCATTTGTAGTTGGCATCGACACGAAAGGATACGGTGCTTATCTCGAAGATTACCATCGATTCGCTTACAAATCCAGAGGAATATTCGTTGTTGCCAGTAAGAACTGGCTTTTCGGTGGTGCGGATTTGAGTGCTCACGCAGGCACGAATTATTCTATGGAAAACAAATTTAAGGAAGGATTCTCGATCTGGGCAGGTCTGGAGCTATTGATATTTGATCGTGTTAGCATTGGCACCGAATACGACTTAGCTCCAAGCGACAACGAAGAACCGTTCGGGGAAGGTAAAGGCTATCTTTCGATGGCATTCTCAGTGAATTTTTCAAAGAACAGTTGGCTTTACATTAATTTAATAGATTTACTTGGAAACAAAACCGGGGTTTCTAAAATTTCAAGAGAATTGAAAGTCGTATTTCTAACAGAGATATAATTTATAAAAATTGTCTAACATTTACTCTTGCGCGGTAAATATGCAGTATATGCAAGTTTACATGGATTATCTTAGCGACAGTCCGATGCCGAATGAGGTTTATCAAGGTCTTAAAGAGTATTTCGTGGATCATGTTGGGTTGCCATGGTCAAGGCATCAATGGGGAAAGTGGAATATGGCTGCAATGGAGTGCTTTGAGGAATCTGTTGCGGATAATCTCGGTACATCAAAAAGTATTCGATTTACTCAGAAACTAAATATTCCAATCGAAACAGGGAAAATTCTTATCTCACCAATCGAATCTAAGTCTGTTTTTAAATTTTTCAACTCACATAAATATGAATGCATAACCATTCCAATGAACGGTTTTACGCCAGATCTTGACAAAGTGCAAACAATCTTAGCTAAAAACGATGTATCCCTGCTTGTTATGACCGCTGCCGACAGAATAACCGGAACTGTTCAGCCAATACTCGAGCTCTCTGAGATTTGCAGAGAATCAAATGTGCCGTTGTTAATCGATATTAGTGCTCTCATTGGTCGAAGAAAATTTCTTTTCGACGAATTGGGTGCAGATTATGGCTTTCTTGAGGGTCGGGTTATAGGAACTCCATGTGATATAATAATAGGTGTCGAGCGCGATATCTCTTTCCCGGTACCGTTAATTGCAGCAATGGCTAAAGTTATGGAGTTTATTTACAAAGATATCGATGAGAAAATGGAAAATCTCAGCAAAAAAACGGAATATTTTTCCGACTTGTTCAAACTTCATCTCGAGGACATTTCCATTTTGGGTGGTGTGAATAAAGCCTTTGGTGTCTTGGCAATATCGTTTCCCGGTATAGGTCGAGGCGGACTTTCGTTAGCAATAGATATGCAGGGAGTCGCAGTCTGGGCTGGCGAGACATACAGTGAACCTATTTCACAGCTTGTTGCCTGCGGCGTCGAACCCGAAATTACTGAATCGGTCATACGCTTCTCGTTATGGCATGACACCACAGAAAAACAAATAGATTATGTTCTCCGAGTGGTACCATCTATTGTTGAGAGAGTCCGATATGAGACAGGTTATAAAAGGAAGTAATTTTATTATCACTAACATCAAAAAATTACGAAAATGCATGTTATACGAAAATTATTCATTATTTTATCGACTAAATGAGAAACTACCTTGTCTTTAAATTCATTTCAATTATTTATATATGAAAACAAAATTTAGAAATTTCTCTGAGGGATAATATGCGAAAAACAGTTCTCTTTTTAATATTAATTCCACTGCTAAGCTCCGCATGGTTCTTCGTACCGGGTGCATATTTCGATCAAGACGATGAATGGACCTATTTCGCAGGACTAGGTTTTACAGGAGATATCGAACGATATCCTAAACATGCTTTCTACCGTACGAAAGGAGACTCGACCGCTGGAGAACCAATTATTCTGAATAAATATATAACCGGGGAAATGCGATATGCACCTGAAACTGAGGCGATGAGAGGTGAATTGCATTTCGATGTGCCTCTCTTTGGTATTGGAACCAAATTATGGGCTAGATACACAGATGCCAACACAGCTGACCCCAGAAAAATTAATATATTCCCCACAGATACTGTTGAAATGGAGAATTCAATATCTCCAGATCAGAAAGTAAACGAAATATTAGTTCGACTCGACCAACGATATAGAGCTGGAATACAAACTTACTGGGGAATTTACGGCGAATATAGGCAGGCTAAATATGAGAGTGAATATTCGATTACTTCTACTGGATTTGTAGAAGAACCGGAAAAGAAGCAATCAGAATACGTTGGTGGTGGTTTGTTTTTTGGGTACGATACTCGAAAAGGTGATATGGACCCATGTGATCAGTGCTTATCATTTTATATTGAAATTAGCGGTTCATATTTGCTAACCGATTCCGTCGATGCCGATTACATAGTTTCCGGAAACGATATTAAAGAAGCTTCTAAAGGAGCGGTTAAGTTTTATATAGAGCAGCTTTTATTCACTCCTACAACCTCATTGCCGATTGAAATCCCGCTTCTAACAGTCCAAGCGCCAACAGTTATAGCTGCCAAGACAGCTATAGGATACTATCCCATGGATGTACCACAGCTAATAGCGTTCCGGGGCAGCGACGGCCCGCTTTTTCGAGGTTTGAGACAAAACAGCTTAGCTGGCAATTCTTTTTTCATTTTCTCTATGGACTTCAGAATCTCTCCGGTAGAGAGAATGTATACTCCCGTTACTCTATTGCATCTTATTGCACCGAGATTAATTCCCGATGCACGTGCAGACGTTCAGATTATTATGTTTTCAGATATAGGAAAATACTGGGGTGCAAAACCGGAAAAGCAGTTATACACATGGGGTGTGGGACTCGGTTTGAAATTTAGTAAGCGACTATCGACTCGAGTCGAGTTCGCATGGAATTCAACTCAGGATACATGGACAACGTATTTTTTCATAAGACCACCGTTTTAATTATATGCACGTTTATATTCACATACCATTTTGCGTAAAAAAATGCGCCTATTGCAACTTTTACTCTGTTGCATTACACGATGCCAAAAGCAGAGAATCGCTTTCTACATTGGCAGAATACACTAATAATTTAATAAATGAGATCAAATTGTGTGCAGATCCTACACTATTTTTTCAAAATATATTACCTTCGACCCTTTTCATAGGCGGCGGGACACCCTCATTGCTGCCACTAAAATCGATTAGAAAAATTTACGACACAGTCCTTTCAGGATTCGACATAAACGAGATATCTGAATTTACCATAGAAGCAAATCCCGAATCGATGACATTAGGAAAAGTCTTTGGTCTACCCAATACGGGTATTAACAGAATCAGCATTGGCATTCAGTCGTTAGACGATGATATACTTAAGTTTTTGGGAAGGATTCACAACAGAGAAACAGGATTATTGGCACTGCAACTTGCTTTCGATGTAGGCATTGAAAATATTTCTGCAGACCTAATCTACGGAATACCCGGATTAACTAATCAAATGCTTAAACAGGATATTGAAACACTCGTTAATCTTGGAGTAAAACATATTTCGATGTATTCACTTACTATCGAGGAAGGCTCAAAATTTTGGGAGAATGTTAAACAACATAATTTGACCTTACCGAGTTCAGACAAGCTTGCCGAGCAGTATTATAGTGCGTCAGAGCTTTTAAAAGAGCTGGGGTTTTCTGCTTATGAACTTTCAAATTTCGCTCTTCCAGGATATGAATGTCAACATAATATGGCGTATTGGCTCGGTGAGTCTTATTTAGGGTTTGGTCCGTCTGCACATTCCTATCATAATTTCAGCAGATGGGCAAATGTAAGTAGTCTCACAGAATACAACGCCTTAATCGGTGGCGGGAAAGTTCCTCTGGCTTTCAAGGAGAACTTAACTCCGATACAACAGCTCGAGGAACTTATTATGACTCGGCTTAGGACCTTAAAAGGTGTGAATATTTTCGAGATTAATTCGATTTTCAGAGATACTATAATAGAAAATGCCAAACCGTTAATTGACAATGGAATATTGGAGATTTATCAAAATTACCTTCGACTGAGGGATAACAGCCGTCTCTTAGCTGATGGAGTTGCTGCAAAACTCATAACAGCGGTCGACAATGAACCTAACTGATTTTTTAAGACCAGAAATGATAAAGCTCGATGTGAGAGCTAATGATAAGTGGGAAATTATTGAAAAAATAATTCAGCTTTTTTCTAAATCTCCGTCAGTCGTCGATCTGGAAGATTTAAGAGCAAGTATGATAGATCGCGAAAAAACTATGACCACCGGAATAGGTCACGGAATTGCAATTCCTCATGCGAGCGGAAAGTGTATTCACTGTATTGACATCGCATCCATAATCTTGCATAACCCAGTCGATTTCGAATCGTTCGACTTGGAACCTGTGTCCATTGTGTTTGGAATAATCTCACCTGAGGATGGGGAGAAAAAATATATGACATTATTATCGAATATTGCCCAGATCTTCTCACATAATGCAAGAATCGAGGATTTTATCGACCTCAAAACACCAGAAGATTTTATTAATGAGCTTCGCAGTCATGAGTAGTAATGCTTTATAATGATATAGAACATTCATTGTTCCGAATTTTGAAGGAAATACTTAATACTTCGCATTATATGCGTTAAAGAATAAAATTTCTTCGTTACCGGATTCTGCCGGTCGAGGTCTCGATTTTTATTTCGGGTAGTTTCTTTACATTAACTCTCAAATAATAACCAGTTCGGTTTCCAGTAAGAACCCAAATGAA
>JAUXEQ010000262.1 GCA_030620455.1 bacterium
AGCATTTCTCCAAACCTTTCATGAGCGTTCACATTATCATATGACACATCTTGGAGTTAAGTATATGCTTGAAAAAAGCGGTTTTATTGTTGAGAAGATCATCCCATTTAGGAGAAGCGGTTTTGAAGCCCTTACTAGAAACTTATTCATAGTAAAACAACCTATTTCATTTCTGATAAGATTATTATTTTGCTTCATAATGTTTTGGCGAAAAACTGGTGCGGGTTTTATTAAAATATTCTATTCAAAGAATATAGAGAAAATGGAAAGGATCTCTCAATTTATAGCCGAGGAACCTATGCGTTTCACGTCCGGGTTCATATATGTGGGGTGCAAACCGGATTAATAGCCGGATTGTAATAGTGAGGAAAAACTTATCACTGAGATTACCCGAAAACGTCTTACAAGCGATTCCTTTTGGTCTATCGCTTCCGCAATATTTGTATCTCTTCTCGGAATTGCTTACCTTTTACTCATTGGAAATGGATGGGGAAGCGACGGATTGGGGATATTCTCAATATGTGTTTCGCTCTATATTATTGGCTCGATACTCTTTAATTTCGGGATACATTCTGCAGTAATTTATGAAATCGCATCCTCAAAAGGCGATAATAAACTCGAAGCAGTTTTCGCTTATACTGCACTTTTCCTTAGTTTAATTCTCGGTATTATAAGTGCAATACTCGGTTTTGCTCTTTCAGGAACAATCGCCATGTTATTTCGGAAACCAGAAATGGTTGTGATGATAAGAATCCTAATGATTGCATTTCCGCTCTTTCTTGTGAACAAAACAGGCATAGGAATAATGAATGCTCACAGGAGAATGAGATTCCTTGCAGGAGTCGAACTGACGAGAGGATTGATAATTCTGGCTTTTATTATTGGAGGTATGATTGTTCATGTAGATGTTATGCATTTAGCGATAGCCTTCATTCTCTCCGAATCGCTTATCTTCGTATTGATTATAATCGCTTGCGTTAGAACCCATAAATTTGCAATACCCCAATTTAGCAAGGCACGGGAACTGTTGAACTATGGATGGAAATTAGCTGTTAGCAATGCTGTGGGCAATATAAACAATAGACTCGATATACTGGTAATTGGACTTTTTTGGGAATCCTCATACGTGGGAGTTTACACAATTGCATCTGCAATTGCGAAGGGATTTTGGATCATTCCTGCAGCAATACAAAAGGTTACTAATCCTCTGATTGTTCAGCTACATTCGCTCGGAGATAAAAGAAGACTTAACACAATGTTGGATTTGCTTTTAAGATTAGGAACAGCAGCTTTCGTATTACTGGGATTTGTGGCAGTGATTATTTTTATACCACTGCTAAAAATTGTATATCCTGGTCAGCCGAATATGTTAAATGCTGTTTTTCCGTTCTATTTTCTCATTCCTGGGGCAGTGATTTTCTCTGGTATCGCTATGATAGGAACATCGGTTTCATCGAGCATCGGACATCCTGAAAACTCGTTAAAAATCAGCGTTATAGCCCTTGCAACGAATGTCCTTTTGAATTTTATTTTAGTGCCTTTATATGCTAGTATAGGTGCAGCAGCAGCTACGACAATTTCAATAATTGTAGCATTTGTTTATTTCGCATTTCTATCAAATAAGTTTCTCGGATTCAAAGTACCCATAAAAATTTTCTCAATTTTATTTATCCTTTTTTCTTCGATTATTGCTGGGCTTCATTTCTCTGCAGGTACGATTTCTATTTTTGTCGTCGTTCCAATAGAATTGTTAATATTGGTTGCATTCATTTTTGCTTCAGGTCTTATTAAAACTTCAGATATAAAACTCGCTAAATCCATTGCAGCTTCCACAGGACTTTTTAAAAAGAGATAGCTATTTAGACTTTTAAAAACGTCTTATCAATTCCAATCATCTCGAATTTCTGGGATTCTTTCAAGTTTTTAACAAAAGATGCAGCACGTGCAATCTTTCCCATGTTAATGAAATATCAGATAATTGTGGAATGTTTTAATAACTTATGAATCGATAAGTTATCTAATCCTGAGGCAAGACAGAAATAGTCTTTTTCCCAAAACGATTTTTTCCAAAGCTAACAACACCATTTATTGTGGCAAAAAGAGTATCGTCTTTTGCTCTGAGAACATTAAGTCCGGGATGAAATTTTGTTCCGTGTTGTCTAATAAGTATATTTCCAGCTTTAACAATTTGACTATCGAACCTTTTTACTCCAAGTCGCTTTCCACAACTATCACGACCATTCCTCGAGGATCCTACACCCTTCTTGTGAGCCATAATATTCCCTCCTTTTAAAACAAACAAACATAAATATATATAATTTCTGAATGTGCAAGTTTTTTTTGCGAGTTTAATAAATTAAATAATATCAAAGCTTTTGATAAAAATATTTATTAGAAATCTGACCAATATAAAAAAATAAGCTTTTTTAGTAAAAGTAAATCACTTCTTATAATCCGAACCTCTACAAACCTTAACACACATCCCGCATATATAATGCCCTATTCCTGAACTTGAGAATTTATTCAACATTTCGAAGCATTTTTCGTGGTTCCACTGGGAGCTATCCATGCCGATAGCATTGGCAGGACATACGCTTATACAAGCAATGCATTCGCCACAATCAGCCTTAAGGGCTTGCCCGTGGATAAGCGGCATATCGGTTAATATAGATACGAATCTGTGGTGTGCACCAAACTGAGGTGTTATAGCCAAATTGCTTCTTCCTAACCATGCCAATCCTGCTGCTACCGCTGCATGTCTATGTGAAAAATGAGGTAACAGTTTCTCCCAATCGATAGTAGAGCTTGCAGGAATTGGTAACGAAAGATAACCACAGCGTTCGATCCACTGCGCGATTCTAACTGCAGATCGGTCTAAGAGCCAGTTTAACTGTCGATAATGATGTAGATATATTTTGTTCGGTCCATTTTTAAGCGTTTCTGTTATAGCATACGAAACTTTATAACCAATAACCACAACGTGTGGAAATTTAT
>JAUXEQ010000265.1 GCA_030620455.1 bacterium
ACATTCTTCAAGAATAGGACTTAAGGAAATTTCTATTGCTCATGCTTTCTCTTTAGTGCGAGTAAAAAAGAAGAATACTTAAAAAAATTGAAACAAATAACAGTTTTTTCATTCCGGAATTAATGACTTTACAGTCCTGTTTTCAACAATTTCATGTGCAATACTTAAAACTATTATATTAGTACTTTGAAAGCATTAAAGATTAAAATAGAGGGTATCGTTCAAGGTGTAGGATTCCGACCATTCGTATGGCGAATCGCTCATAAAAATGGCATATCCGGCTTTGTGAGAAACGAAAGCTGGGGCGTCAATATCCTCGTTCAAGGACAGAATGATGATTTAAGCAGTTTCATAGCATGCATTCGCAACGATTTACCTCCGGCAGCACGGATTGATTCTCTCGAAATTATTGAAGTTCCGTCTGACGATAGAATATTTGAGTTCACAATTGAACCCTCGGAACGCTCAGAAATTGTAGGATTAATTCCTCCAGATTTGTCTGTATGCGAAAAGTGCATTTCAGAAATGTTCGACTCGAGCAATAGGCGATATTACTATCCATTTATAAACTGTACAAATTGTGGTCCAAGATTTTCAATTATTGAAGAGCTACCGTACGACAGACCAAATACTACAATGTCGGAATTTAATATGTGCAGCGAATGTAAAACTGAATATGAACTTCCTACCAATCGACGATATCACGCTCAACCGATAGCATGTTCTTCATGCGGTCCGAAATACTTCCTCGATTTTAGAAACAATGATAGTGATGAATTAAAAGGTAAGATTTCGGGTGTAAAGGCAATTAAGATCGCTGCTAAGCTTCTATCTGAGGGGAAGATTGTTGCAGCTCAAGGAATTGGCGGTTTTCATCTTATGTGTTCTGCTATAAATATAGATACGATTGAAAGGCTTCGATGCTGGAAAAATCGCCCCAGAAAACCGTTTGCAGTTATGGCACGAGATATTAATTCCGCAAAAAAGATAGCGGAGATGAGTGATTTTGAGGAAAGCGTTATCAATAATCCCTCAGCACCAATTTTGCTTCTGCCAAAAAAAGAAAATTCATTGATAAGTAACAAGATTGCTCCAGGGATCTCTAAAATTGGGGTTATGCTTCCATATGCGCCTATTCATCATCTCCTATTTCATTTTGGCGCACCTGAAATAATCATTGCAACATCCGGTAATCTCAGAAATGAACCAATAGCTAAATCTCCAGAAGATGCAGTGCGAGACCTTTCTATCGCGGATGCTTTCCTGTGGCATAATCGAAGAATCCATAATAGAGTTGATGATTCAGTTGCCTTTTCAATTAATAAAAACCTTATACTGATTCGTCAGTCCAGAGGTTATACTCCAGCAAGATATGTTTTACCAGTTCGAGGAATTCCTGTTATTGCAGCAGGTGCAGATATGAAAAGCTCGATTGCAATATCTGATGGCAAGAACGTTTATACTTCGCAATATTTGGGTGAAATGTCAGATCCAAAAACTCAGGATTTCTGGCGTGAAACTGTGGAAAAATTTCTTAGGTGGTTAAATATCAAACCGAAAGCTGTAATAACAGATTTGCATCCGGATTATCATTCAACGAGATTGGGAATGGAGTTAGCAGAAAGATTTCAAATATCTATAGTTTCTATTCAACATCATCATTCTCACGCTTGGGCTGAAATTGCTGAAAAACAACTCAAAACACCAGTTATTGCGGTTGTTTTCGACGGTACCGGTTTAGGGACAGATGGGACAATATGGGGAGGTGAATTTTTTATTGCTAAACCTGATGGCTCCATCGAGAGAACAGCTTCACTTCGGAAGATTCCTCAACCAGGAGGAGATATATCCGCATTGAAAATATCACGTATGGCTTTCGCATATCTTTATAGAATTTTCGGCAGGGATATTGCGAAGCTTAATTTTCCCGTTATGAAATATATTAGTCCATTTGAGATGAAAATTATTCAGAAGATTGTTACTAAGAATCGACCACCGCTAACATCGAGTATGGGTCGGCTTTTTGATGCAGCAGCGGCTATTATTGGTGTGACTTTCTATAATAGTTATGAGGCTGAAGCTCCTATGCTGATGGAATCGATTGTAGATAATATTGATTTAACTGAACAATTAAGTTATGAAATAATAGGAAAGGACGATTTCCTCGAGCTAAATTTTAATCACTCCTTGAAAGAATTAGCCCTTAGAAAGTTGAATGGAGAGAAAGTAAACCTTCTATCGAATTTATTCCATTCCACTGTATCCTTTGCTACTGCAGAAATAATCATGCGTCTTGCTAAAAAATATGACATTGAAGATGTTATTTTATCCGGTGGGGTTTTTCAAAACAGCGTTCTTTTACAAATGATAAGTGAAATACTTAATGGAAAGATTAGAGTTCATCTTCCCGGGTTAAATCCTCCTAATGATCAGGGAATTGCCCTGGGGCAGGCTTACTGGGGGAGCCTTTTCTCAAATGCAATTTGATTTGGAAATATCAGTTTTTTAATTCTAAGAAAGCAATAAATGATCCAAATTGAAATTATTCGGTATCTTAGAATATTCTAATGAAGCGCGTCAGGATAATGGAATTATCAGTTGTTAGAATTTAACTATGATTCTTGGCGATTGATAATTAGACATCTAAAAAAATAATTGAAGAATATTAATTATCTAATTAATCAGCGAGTAAACTATAATATTCGTTCCCATTTTTCATGCAGCATCTCGTTTTTCAGGTGGATCGCCATGAACGCCCGGGTCGTCCCAGCCATCTGCAATGTCGGATTCATATACGTATAACAGAACTAACCGACCTTCGGAAAAAATCCCGAAACCCTGAGGTGGTTTGCCGTCATGTTCGTGAATTTTTGGCAGACCACTGTGGAAATCATAATAGGAATAGAAGATATCATGATCAAATGGCAATTCTATAAGATCTTTATTTGGAAAAATC
>JAUXEQ010000264.1 GCA_030620455.1 bacterium
GTTCCATCGAGAACCCCGCAACAAACAAAGGATTACCTTTCAAGAGAACAACAAAGGCTATATGAGCTTATTTGGAAGAGATTTATAGCCTCCCAGATGAGTACCGCTGTGGTCGAGAAAATAGCGATACATTTTGTTGTTGGAGATTATAAGGCTAAAAGCTCTGCAATAACGGTGATATTTGAAGGTTTCCTTAAGCTTTGGAAAGTTAAAATAAGCGACGAAGAGAAAGAAAACAGTATAAAACTCCCAGAGTTAAAAAAAGGTGAGGAAATCGATATAGATAAGATCGATCCAGTTCAACATTTCACCAAGCCACCTGCAAGATACACACAGGGTACATTGGTCAAAGAACTTGAAAGCCAAGGTATCGGTCGACCAAGCACCTATGCACAGATTATCTCTACGCTTTTAGACCGAGAATACGCCCGAATCGATAAGAAAAAGCTATTCGTAACCGAATTGGGAACAAAGGTTAACGAATTGCTTCAGAAAATGTTCCCAGAAATATTTGAGGAGAAATTTACTGCGCAAATGGAGAAACAACTCGACGAAGTTGAACAGGGCGACAAAAGCTGGCAGCAACTTCTTAAAGAGTTTTACGAACCGTTCTCGGTCAAACTCATAGAGATAAGTAAAAATAGCAAAGAACTTAAGCAATCACTGATTGAAAAGACCGAGGAAAAATGCCCCAAATGTGGTGCAGAACTTATAATCCGTTGGGGAAGATATGGGAGATTCATTGCATGTTCCAATTTCCCAAAGTGCAGATATACTAAACCATTGAACGACAAAGGAGAGCGAAAAAAGAGCGAAATTGTCGAGTTGGACGAGAAATGCCCAGAATGCGGCTCTAAGCTTTTACTGCGAAAAAATAGATATGGTGGTCGATTTATTGCATGTTCTAATTATCCAAAATGCAAATACGCTAGACCGTATGTAACCGAATTCCAATGCCCGAAACCGGGATGTAATTCTAAATTAATCGAACGAAGCTCTAAAAAGGGACGACTATTTTATACATGTGAGGATGAGAATTGCGACTTCATAGCATTCGATGAACCAGTGGAGCAAAAATGTCAGAAGTGTGATGCTCCGGTTACTTTCATTCGACGAAATAAAACCGGTGAAATTCGACACTGTGTAATTTGCGGAATGAAGGAAAAGAAAACCCTCGACGGTGAAATTGTTGAGATTAAAAGTTCCTCTCCATTGTCTAAAAGCAAACCTAAAGCCACCAAAAACTTAAGTAAAACTAAAAGATCGACTACCAAGAAAACCGTTAGAAAATCCAAATCTAAAAAGCCAATACAAAAAACACCAACTAAATAAGTAATTCAGAAAGGTGTTCTCGAGGCATTTTTTCTGCAAAGAAAACCAAAGACTTTATGCGTTCTTAATAAATTTATTATGCAGAATATGTGAGTTTTAATTAATTAAATTGTCGAGAATCTCGCTTTTGTCCGATACTCTAACAATATCCCCCGGTCTAATGAATCTTGTTGCAGCTTTTCAAAATAAAAATTATAGCAATTTCATAATCGTAGCCTATATTTGTTATATGCAAAAACTATTATTTAAGAATCAATCAGGAGGTTACTTAATGAAAATCAAAACACTCTTTATCATCGGATTAATTCTAACGTTTGTTATTCCAGTTCAGGCTAAAAAGAAAAAAGTTAAAATCCCAAAAGAAGGCATCGAATTATCGTTAAGACCCTCGGTTGGAAAAACTTTCAAGTTTAAGATAAAGATTCAAATGTTAAGAGAATACACTCACAAGGGTTCAACGCAATCCAAACTCGTTCAGGGGAATGTACACGCAATAATTAAAGTGTTAGATATAATACCCGACACTTTTGAATATGATGAGGAAATTGAAACCGAAGAAGAAGACACAGCAACAAAAATGGAAGAAGTATCAATTGAGGAAAAAGATTCCGTAAAAGAATCCTTTGATTCAGTATATGTAATGGAATATACTTTCGACAAAGTTGCTATTACTGTATTTACAAATCAACAAATATCAGAATCGGATGATGTCGAGGAACTTAAAGATATAGAATTTAAAGTTTTTATAAACAAAGATGGTAGAATCGTTGAAATTGAAGGATTAGATTTAGAAGAGGAACAAGAAAAAAGCGACATATCACCAATGAACTTTGTACTTTCACCGCATTTACCGGACACTAATCTGACAGAAAACTTCAGTTGGAGCTCCGTAACAGAAACTACATATACCGACCAAGGTTTAGACATTAATACAAAGACAAATCAAGAATATAAAGTTGTTGGTTTTAAGAGGGATGATGGCAATCTGATAGCGGAGATAAAGATCAGTGGCAATTTTGAGTTTGTCCAGAAAGGTCAAACCGAGCAAGATGACATTATGTACGATGTTGATATACATGCAGAAGGCGAAATAAGAGGAAAGATAGTTTTCGATGTAGATAACGGTTTTCTCGTTGAATATAAAACCGATAAATCGAGAAATATAAAAGGCGAAGAGATAAACCTGTCAACTAACGAGAAAAGACCGATTTCTTATTTCAATCAAGAAACATTTAATGCCAAACTATTAGAAGTTGTCGAATAGAAAGCTTTGAATAGAAAGGAATAAAATGAGAGAATTTAAAGGAGATTTCTCCGTTAGCGGACTAAAACTTGCGATCATAGTCAGCAGATTCAACGAGTTTATTTCGGGAAAGTTACTCGAAGGAACAATAGATTACTTATCACGTCATGGAGCTGACTTAAATAATGTGGATGTGTTTTGGGTTCCGGGAGCATTTGAAATCCCAATCACAGCCAAACGGCTTGCTGAACTCGACAAATACAGTGGTTTGATCTGCCTTGGTGCTGTAATTAGAGGTGATACACCTCATTTCACTTATATTGCGGCAGAAGTTACAAAAGGAATCGCGCAGACTGCTCTTACTACAGGTGTCCCAATTTCATACGGTATACTAACAACCGATAATA
>JAUXEQ010000295.1 GCA_030620455.1 bacterium
CTAATAGTACAAAAAATAGAACTAAATTGTAAGTCTTTAATTTCATAATTCCACCAAGCTTTTTTAATTGTATTGACCTTCTACTTGACGAACAACATCGATTATAGTACCATCTCTATATTCAATCAGAGCTATAATTCTCTCCTTAAGTTTAGGTTCTTCGGGTTCTCCGCCAACAATTTTCATAACATCGGAATAAATATCCTCTATAGAACTTATGGGAAGTTTAGAATTCTTAAAATGTTCAATCAAATCTTTTCTAAGCGGATTGATCGCAATACCCAGTTCCGTTACTATAACATCGATGGTTTCACCGGGAGTAGTAACAGTTGTAACTCGTTTTCGAAGAACGGGAATTCTCTTTCTATATGAGGGAATAACAATCATAGCAAGTTTAGCTCCTGCAGCAACATCTGTATGTCCACCAATCCCATGCAAAAGCAACCCATCGCTATGTGTATTAACATTGACATTAAAATCGAGATCAACTTCGGTTGCACCGAGGAAACCTATATCTTGACGATTTACAAGACATCCCTTTGAATGAATATTGGCATACATTGTCATTGGAGTTTCCTGATGCCATAAATCATCTCGGAATGATTTTATAGCAACTGGATCGAAAACCTGTCCGTCGAGAAGTTTCCTCACAAGACCTCGCTTAAACAATTCAACCGAAAATTTTGTTATTCCACCATTAATGAAAGATGCCTTTATACCATCTTGCTCCATAAATTCGCCTAAATCTTTGGTAATTGCAAGAGATATTCCGCCTGCTCCGGTCTGGAAAGACATATTGTTTTTATAATAGGGCGATTCTCGGATAAACTTTGCAGCTAAATTTGCAATGTAAAGTCTTGTAGGCGAACGAGTTATTCTGAGGGTACCTGAGACAATTCCCTCAGGGTCGCCTATTTTGTCCACAATACCGACATAATCTACATGTGTGGAAGGTATAGAAATCGGTAAACACGGATATTCTACGAGGTTATCGGTAACAATGACCACTTTATCTGCATACATAGCATCAACGTAAGAATAAGCCAAAGGTCCGCATGCTGAAGGTCCGTAAACGCCATTTGCGTTTCCGTAGTCATCCGCACACGGTGCAGCGATAAATGCAACATCGATTTTAAGATCACCATCCTCGATAGCTCTAACACGTCCCCCGTGTGTTCGTAAAACTGCGGTTCCTGGCAATCCACCATATGAGACGAACTTACCCACAGGTCCGTTCATCGAACCGTGTATGTTTCTCACAACACCGTTGCGAATATAATCTATAACAGGTTTATGTATAGGGAAAAGAGCTGAGGGTGCTATTGTTAAATCTTTTATTCCCAACTTATCACAGACATTTAAAACCATATTTACTACATAATCACCATTCCTGAGATGGTGATGAAATGAAATTGTCATACCGTTTGAAAGACCTGAGCGTTTTACAGCGTCTTCAAGATTTTTGCAAAGTTTGCTTTCCCCGGTTAGCCATTCTGGGTGTGATTTCGGTATTGGATTGGCATATTTCCTGCGTGCCATTTTTGAAATAGGATCAGTGAAAGCACCCTTATACGGGATTAATTCTCTGCCTTCGATTTCCACGGGAACATGTCTCCCCAAAGCGTTTTCCACAAATTTCATATATCCTCGATGCATTATGAATTAATTAGAAAACGAATATTAAAAATCTGAGTACCAAAATAATTTCAAGTGTAAGATTATGCAAGTGCTTTTAAATTGCTAATTTAGATAAGAGCTAATAATACAATCTGTCTCAATATCAAGACTCACTTTGGTCACGGTTTTCATAAGCTTAACAGTAAATTCACTATTTCAAATATATTACTTTTCGAACGGTGGATCTATTAGCCTGAACTGCACGCACGAAGTACATCCCAGTCGACATATTAATTGGAGGAAGCCATGTCATAGGTGCAATTCCCTTCACAATAAGCTTTCCGCTTAAATCATAAATCTCGATAACAGAACCTTTCGGTGCCGTAATTAAACAGGATGAGTTAAACGGATTAGGATAGGTTGTAAGTGAGAACTCCTCCGGTTTTTGAGAAACATGCTCAGTAATCACAGCAGAATCGATTTCAGCTATAACATTAATAAGAGTTTCTGGCGTTCCCGCAGCAACGAATGCAAAATCGATAGTACAAGCCTCAAAACTGTGAAGATGAGGAATGTTAACTACAAAACCAACTCCAACATCACCTATTAGACTGTCAATCCATGTTTTACAAGGTCTTGTTGAGCAATATGGTGATTCAAACCAAAAATCCCCATCGATAAGTCCTTCAAGATCTTCTACTGTCCGCCATCCAACCGCATCCCAGATAAACCAGTCTAAAGTATTAACCATAAAAACACTATCGAACTGAGATAATAGCACAATTCCCGCACAAATAGAATCCATATTGTTGGCTTGAATACCTGCTGCGCAATGACCATCGATCAAAAAAGGTATATCGTCTCTTGGATCCGCTGCTGGTATATCAAAATCTGCAAATATTAAAATCGGAATATGCTCATAGTTTACTGTACTAACATTATTTATTATCCATCGAACATTAATATAATTTTCATCCGAATGCTTAGAATTCAC
>JAUXEQ010000288.1 GCA_030620455.1 bacterium
TACAATAGTATGGTGAAAAATACAGTTGTTTTGGGTCGAACCCATACGGTTCAAACGCGATTGTTGCTCCATATATTTCTGAATTATTTGCCACCATACCTTTAACAAGAACAATAAGTTCTTCCTTAGTAAATTCGAAGTTATTCAATTCGTAAGCAACGTTTAATGGAACTTTTTGAACAGCCTGGAGAACAGTTTCTATTCTATTAACAATAGATGAAGTAAGATTTCCCGCATTACTTTTTAATTCTCTAAGCATTATTTGGCGAGAAGAATAATAATTGTACCACATTATCAATATTAAAATCAACAAAGCGCAAGAAAGAATTTGCAGAATCATTTTATATGCGATGCTACTGTTTTTCATTATTCAAGCAATTCCTGTAAAAATTCTCAAAGTTGGGTATTGAATCTATATATCCGTTTACTTTCAACAAATTTGCCTCATATTCGTAGTCTTGTCTATTTAATTTACCAATTTCCAAAACACCTTCATCTGAATGCATTAAATCTTTAATACAATTAAGCATCCATCTTTGATGAGCTCTATTTGCTGGTTCTTTGGCTTTATACATATATTGCATAATTATTTCAATTGCTTCATCGGGATGTTCAAAGGAATATTCCCAACCCTCGATACATGCCTTTGCAAATTCACAACATAACCGAGGATTTTTATTATAAGTTTCCTCGAGACAGTATATTCCATCTTCAGGGAAGTTAATGCCATAATCAGGGAAGAAGAATGTAGTTAATTCATCTGGTTCTAAACCTGCATTAAGAATTGAGTGATATTCATTAAACCACATTGCCGACATAGCATCTACACCATCCCACAAGAAAAGGTTTATCGAGGATTGAATAGGAACAATTTCAACATCGATGTTGTATTTGTCAAAAAAAGTATTAAAAGGAAGTTTAAATCCAGATCTCCAAATCGCAATTTTCTTCCCGTTTAAATCCTCTGGTGAAACAATTCCAGTCGACTTTTTAGCAATAATCATTATTGCTGATCTTTGAATAATCTGTGCTAAATTAACAACTTTAACACCTCTTGCACGCATTTGAGTTGCAGTTGACAACCACATAGTAGCAAAATCAACTTTTCCCTGTTCAAGCATTTTATCGGAAGGACGTTCAGGGCAACCTTGGATGATTTGTACATCGAGACCGTGTTTCTTGAAAATTCCCTTATCTATCGCGACATAATACCCAGCAAATTGGGCTTGGGGAAGCCACTGTGGAATAAAAGTTATTTTTGAATTATCTATTTGTTCAGAATTTGAATTTCCCACGACAAATAAAAATAACATCAACAATAATGTTCTATGATTGTTCATTTCATTCCTTTGACAGAACCAAAAATACTGAAAATTTTATAAATCTAATAATTATAAATTCTTAGAGAACAATTTACCAGTTTTTTTTATATTCACAATCAATGTTGTTCATACAAAAGGAATTCTAGTAGGAGTAATTGTAACATTACTACCGGGGATGCTCTTTTCAATTCTTCTGCGTATTTTTTCAACAGTTTGATTAATTTCACCCATTTTCTTTTCGGTGTCAAACTCCAAGAAAATATCAATAAATAAATGAGACCCAGACCTTCGTGATCTAATTCCGTGAAACTCTTTGTAATCATCAAAGAACGCTGCAAGTTCTCTTAAAATTACCAATTGTAAAGACTCCTCCAAAGTACCATCCAAGAGATCATACAGAGACTTAGATACAATGCCATAAGCTGAGGATAATAGAAATCCTGCAATGATTATTGAAGCAATTGGATCTACATATCTTATTCCCGAAATATTTTTAAAGACTACACTAATAATCAAAGACAAGATAACCACACCATTGGCAATTGCATCTGCTCTATAGAATTTCCAATGAGACACCATTATCGGGGAATTATCAATTTTCGCTAAATGTCGATCATGATGCCAGAAGTAAACATCTATAACAAACTTAGCTGAAACGATGAGCAATCCAAACCACACACCAAAATCGTGAATATGTTCCGGATGTAAAAATCTATGATAAACTTCATATCCTATAACCAATAGTGAAATAATTAATACACCCGCAAGAACAAGACTGGTTAAATTTTCGAGTTTTCCATACCCAAAGTTATAGCTAAAATCCTTACCTTTAGCTACTCTACGTATCGATAGCCATGAAGCTAAGGATGCAATACATTTGCTTATACTTTTGAGTAGGTCTGCCAATAATACAACTGAATTAGATAATATTACTGCAATTGTTTTGGGAAGTAAAAAAACTGCACTCCATATGAAACCATAGAATAACGTCCGTTCCTTTTCCCTATAAAGATTTGTTTCAATTAATTCTGAAGAATGCATTAGGAGTTTCCCCAAACTTCAATGGATATCGATACATTTTAATAATTTTTAATGAAATTACATATTAAAGAAAAATTGGGAAAAAGCAATTTTCTTGTAAACCGAATTGCCATTTATTGAAATGCAAAGAGAACAAATAATATGCTATCTTCAATTCAGTTCGTAGCAAATATATAGATTAATCCTCGAAAATTTAAAGCAAAATGTAACTTTCATCTAAAGGATTTCTCACAATCCTGCAACTGGAAGTTTTGAAAACCGTGGTTCTATTTCCTCGAGGTCTAATGTTTCCCCTGGTTTAACATTCGGAAGCACGAAGTGTTTCACTGTATCGGAATCCTGGACAA
>JAUXEQ010000220.1 GCA_030620455.1 bacterium
ATATATTATTATGATTCGCAGCCATCCTTGAGAATTTTAAGAACGTGTTGAGAATACATTTTGGAAAAAGAAACATAAGCTTCAATTACAGATTCACTTCCACCAGCTTCGAATTAACTGTGCCTTGAACCCGGGACACAACTTTGGAGAGAAATCATTATGACTATAAACGTCTTCGGCACTCAACTTGAATTCATTTAGGAGTTGCTTTACTAGTGTTTTAAGAGATCGCAGTTGCTTTGCCGTGAACCATCGCTCCGGTGGACCAATAAATGTGGGTGAGCCTATCAGACATATTCCTAACGAATCATAGTTGTGACTCTTTGTGTGAGCTCCCATTTTCCACCATGGTCGTCCGAGCTCGATTAGCCCGTCATCACGTTCATTATATGCCGAAAACGGCTCTCTTTCGCCATTGAGAATGACATAATGGTAGCCGATATCGTCGAAGCCACGTCGTTTGTGCCACAGACGAATGATTTCGACATCACCGAAATCCGACGCTGAGCAGTGAAGTATTATCCTATTTATTTTTCTTTGTCCGTTCATTACACCAATATAATACAGTTAATCGTTAATTAAAATCCACTTTATGTAACTACGGCATCTCACCTCGTAACGTCCCATTTAACAATGAAATTAGAACGCCAGACAGTTTTAACTCTACCATCGGAGAATTCAACCTCGATATCTGCAGCATAGGCTCTCGGTTCAAGCTCCGTATCGGATGAATTAAGAGTCAAACTCATCTGCCCCTCCGATGGATCGATAATAGTGAGTGATTTCTCTATTACATAATTCTCATCATCTTCTCGAATTCGAGCGGTAAATGTAGCTGAAGCTCCAATTAAGCTAACCGCTTTACCCTCAGCATCGAGTATCTGAATGTCCAAAGTCATACTGTCGCCTCGAAAAACCATTATCGGTTGTCTCGCCTGATTATCCAAAAACGCAGTTATCTCATCGGAACTCAACCTCAATAATGATGTCAGATTGCCACCCATTGTCCATGCGCCTTCACCGTGATTATCCGATAGTTCATCATCGATCTCCTGTTTCGTGTCAACTCCCGAAATTGAGAAACATGGAATATCCGCTTGGTCGGCATCGCCAGTTGTGCATGCTACAGCGACATATTCTCCATCTGAACTCGGTTCGAAACTGCAACAATAAAGTCCGTCTCCCATCTCAGTTCCCGAAATGTTAGAGGAATTTGTCTCACCTATTTTAAATATTTTGAATGTTACTGTGAGTCCAGTGGCACTCTCGCCTGAATTTACGTAATGTGCCACAAATTTATATGTTTCACCCGATATTAATTTCATTTTATCCTCCTATTAATCCAATAGTTTTCCCGCCGATGAAGTTTATTTTATTTGCAAATCCTCCTGCTTCAGAGTATTCGATTGTAAGAATTGGTCGTTTGCTTGGATCGTTTATATAGTCCGAACCCCATAGCTGAGATTTTATCGACGGATTACCGTGAAATTTGAACCCATAATCTGTTCCAACATTAACAATTGCCTGAATTGTATTTGTAAGATGAAACGAAACCCATGAGTTAAGGTCTCCAGAAGTTACATCGGTCCAGGTATCGAGGCTAGTTTGCTCACGATCGTTTTCACCGTCGGCTCCTGCTATTTGCCAATTACCCGGTGGATATACCGCTCGGTTCCAGTTGCATAGGGTTTCACTCCATTCACGCACCATTCTATATGGACCTATGGAATTAGTTCCTCCGGAGTGGCTCCAAAGCCACATCGCAAGCTCTGCTGAATTTATCGTTGCTCCTGAGGGTACCGATCCACCATCCGATTCTAATATCTTAAACTGCATAAGAGTATAGACAGTTCTGTTGTTTGCTCTACCAATCTGAACAGTTTGCTCCGACCCGAAATTAATATCTTGATATGGACCGCCTTTGATATACACATCTTTTCCTTCGCTGGGTCCCGGCTGAAGGATCACTGTGGGATCAAGAATTACGGGATATTCGGCGTCATTAAGTATGTTTTCTGGGACAATAATTTCAATATTGAAACTTGAATATTGAGAACTCGATATCGATGGCGTAAGTTTAATCACTTCATCTGACAAAAGAATTTTTGGTCGAGCAAATTTGAATAATCGGTTTCCATGTACGCTAGCATATAGCTCTAAATTATCCGCGCTCTTCTCTAAATCTCCACTCGAGCGTGAAATCCCAAATTTGAATTTTCTTCGACTCGGTTTTTTTGTGAAAACAATTTCCTTGTGAATTAAATGTCCTAATACAACCAACCTGAATTCTATTCCATCCGCTAATTTCCACGAAATCAAATTGTCCTCGACTCCAATGAATTCCGGATCGAAATCGGGCAAGGACAATCCCCAACTGGCTTCCGAGGTTGGATCCACAATCATCATCAGCGGAAGAGACGATTCCTTTGGAGCAAAAGCAAGTAATAGATCGTGATTTAAAATTTCGAAATTGTATGAGCTAAATTCCTTCGCTTGTGCGGGATTAAGCTGAATATCGGTCCATTTTCCAGAGCAACGATTGCGAATGAATCGACGTTTTAGAGATATCTCGACTTTGCGATTCAATCCGCGTTTACTCAATATTTCTGTGGTTTCATTGATTATCATTTTTTTACCTTCTCGTAAATTTTACAAATTGTTCAAATAAATCTCTTTGCTCGTAAGTCATTTATATATCTGAACCCGGAAAAGCTTTGGGAAAAAGTTTTTCAGAGGGGGAGAGAACATTTGCTTATCCTCTCCCCAATTAGATATGTAGTTCCCGAAATAATCGATACTCGGAGGTAGGATATTTGCGTCACACTTCGAAGTGCAATATTTGTCCGTTCCAACGTATTACTAACCAATCAAAGAAAGATTAATCGACCAATTATGAATTTATGCGAAATGTTAACCTAATCTCTACATTAGACAATCCGGAAGGTGCATCGGAATATATCTGCAGAGTGCTCTCCGAATACCTCCGCACTAATAAACTCGGGTTACCTTCGGAGGTCTCCTCACTCCTTGCGAATCGTTCGCCATTGTCTATTTTGAGTTCGTACAAACTGTCTGAGAAAGTATCTCTGAAATACATCGAGCAGTCGGCATTAACAGTTGTTTGGCTTTCTATTTCAATTCTAATAAGTCGCATATCGCGGAACATAGATACGGTAAGTGCTGGTGTTCCTGTGGGAAGCTTGTTTGCGTCGATCGCGGTTGTTGGAAATGTTCCTGAGACGAATGAGTTGCTCAGAACTACTTTGCTGTAATCCTGATAATAATTGCTTCCGATGAGAAGATT
Organism: bacterium; assembly: GCA_030620455.1. Classification (GTDB taxonomy): domain Bacteria; phylum UBP14; class UBA6098; order B30-G16; family B30-G16; genus JAUWMV01. The sequence continues at coordinate 3,305 of JAUXEQ010000220.1, forward strand.
CTCTGTGAATGCGTCTAATTCACTTTGAAGGTCCAGCTCGATTGAATTCTGTGCTGTGGGGTCCGATGTCCCTGCATTATTAACTGCCCATATTCTATACGAAAGATTAACATCGGTAAAAGGCATGCTCTCGATATCTGCAAATCGAATCTCGTTGGAAAGTATGCACTCTGTGGTAAAACCCGCAAAGAGAATCCGTGAATTTGCGTCTATCGTGACATTCTCATCACTGTGATGATACTCACCTCTTATTAC
>JAUXEQ010000078.1 GCA_030620455.1 bacterium
AATCTCATTTTTTCTAATCTTTTCTATTACTACGTTATTATAAGGGTCAAGATCAATGCTTTTTTTCCAGTAAAAAAGAGCGGAATCAACTTTTCCAAGGGAAAAATAAGCGTCACCAATATGATCTTGAATTGTTGGATCCTTCCCATAAATGCTTTCTGCTCTGAGCAGAACACCTAATGCACTTTTTACCTTACCTTTTCTGAAAAGTGCCCATCCATAGCTATCGATATAAGCTGCATTATCCGGATCCTTTTTCAGAGCTTTCTTAATGAGCTTTGATGCAAACTTTATTCTATGATTATCGTCAACTAATAAATATCCAAGATAATTCAATATTTGTGGATTATCTGGGTCAAGTTTATATAACTTTTCAAGAATTGAAATAGCTTCAGGTCTATAACCAGCTCTTTCCCTTGTATCCCCCAAAGCAAAAAGAACTTTATTATCGCCCGGTTGCAGAAATAACGCTTTCTGAAGCCACCTGGATGCCAAATCGTATAAACCCGCTTCACTAAATATTGCACCACCCCATAATAAGAATTTAAATTTATCTTGCAATTTCTCAAGTCCCTGATTAAGTGTGGAAATCAAACTATCATATTTTTCTTGCTTTCCATATATTCCTGCTAAGTTGGTATATGTTTCATCTCTGGGTTCAATTTCTAGGGATCTTTTATAATTCACAACAGCTGAATCAAAAAGTTCAAGTTTTTCGCAGCAAACTCCTGAATAGAAATAAATATCTGCATTTTTCCGACCGAGTTTAACAGCCCGGTTTAATAACTTCAATGCATATTCATCCTCACCAAAATACAATAGATGATAACCGTAGGATTGCAAAACAACAGCAGAATCCTTGGGAAATCTTCCTAAATACTTTTGAATAAGTAAATCCAAGCGTTGGCTATTCAATCTCGAAGCCAACAATTCTCTTAGAATGTTTAATCGAGCATCGGGATCATCGTGTGTAACCCTCAGAAATCTGCTATATAATGAAAATAATGAATCCTCCATTCCCAGATGAAAGTATAATGAAAAAAGCACCTCATAAACTTCTTTAAGGGAAATATCTATAGAAATAGACTTGTTAAGATACTCAATAGCTAACTCATACTCACCTATTCTTCCATAGGCTAATCCAGTTTTAAGTAATAACTCCATAGATTCTGGGAATTTTTTTAAACCATCCAAACCCACGTTGATCGTTTCCTTAAAATTACCTTTCGCATTGAGACATCGCATGAGTTCAGAATAGTCTCTTTCCTGTGCCAGATGTGACTCGACGATAAAAGGCAAAGCTCTTTCGCATTTCCCCTTTATTAAATTTATTCTCCCAATCAGTAAATTAATCTCTTCATCATTTGGCGAAATCTTTTGAGCTTCAATAGCTTTATCCATTGCTTTGTCGTAAAAACCCATAGTATAAAGAACTTCGCTAATGCAATATTTTATTGTCGGGTCTCTCGGAGCAAACAATTCAGCAAGCAAATACTTCTCGAGTGCGCTTTGATAATCGGCATATATATCTTGCTCTATAAGCCCCTGGCTGAATATCTCCAAAGCAGTGTAAGTATCTTGAGCAGAAACGGACACAACAATGAAAAGAAGGATTAAAAAAAATTTATATTTTCTATACATCTGAGTAAATAAATCAATACTAATTTTACAGTCAATTAATTATTGTTTTTTTTAAGCATAGTAGTTTCTTGTGTGATTATAAATTTTTAAATGTGAATAATTTCCAATATTTAAAAACTCAAACTTAAATGGAACATTTAAAAATAGCATATATTACCTATTACGATTTAAATAAAGATACCGCTGCTACCGAACACATTCTAAGCGTTGTAAATGGTTTATCGGCACTCGGTCATCAAATTGATTTAATAATTCCACGATTAGCGGATAGAAAACCTGATAAAAATATTAATGTAATTGAAACAGGTAGCAAAATATCGATTCTATTCGATATTGCAGCTTCTAAGAAGATAAACAAAGCTTACGATATAGTTTACATTAGAGATTATATGGGAGCAAATAAACTTATTAACACAACAAAAAAGAGGAACATTCCTATTTGTATCGAGCACAACGGTCTTATCCTTGAGGAAGCCATGAGATCTCAAGATACTAAGTATAAAATTCTTGCGATCTTCGACTCAAAATTTACTCTACCTCGAAGGCTAAAAAAAGCTGATGTAAACATAGCAGTTACACCAACTATTGGCGAATATTACGTGAAAAGATATAATTTGAATCCTAATAATTTTATACATATTCCAAACGGCGTCGATATAAAACGTTTTCATCCTGAAAAGAATTTGCATTCATTAAGACGAGATTTGGAACTTATCCCGGAGAATGATTTTTGGATAGGTTACATTGGCTCAATGTTCCCTTGGCATATGTTTGAAACACTCATAGGTGGATTTGAATTATTAGCTTCACAGAGAAAAGATGTCATGTTATTCTTGGGTGGAAGTGGGCCCGAACTCGGTTTAATAAAAAAAATACTCAAAAGCAGTGAATACGCAAATCGTGTAAAATTAATTTCGCCATTAAAAATATCAGAAAGTCATAAATACATTCGAGCTCTCGATATCGGAATAGCATTAATGGATCCTGCAATAGCGAAATTTTGCTGGCAGGTTAAAATTAATCACAATGCTGCATCAGGAATACCAACGATAATAACTCATGCAGATGTATTTAACGACCTTGAAAAAAGCGGTGTGGCTGTTGGTTTAAAGAAATTAACAAAAGAATCTTTTGCTAAAGCAATAGATAATCTCATTGTTGATTATGTTGCGAAAGATTTTGGGTACTTAGCAAGAATTTATGTTGAACAAAATCTTTCTTGGGATATAATAGTTGATAAAATTAGTAATCATTTAATTTCAGTTGTTGGAGGTAAGAAATGGCAGATGTAGAACTGGTCGGAGATTCTGAATTTGAAACTAAGGTATTAAAATCGAACAAACCAGTTATGGTGGATTTTTCAGGCGAATGGTGCCCACCATGCAAGATGATTAACCCTTTTGTGACAAAAATCGCTAAGGAATTTAAAAATAAAATCAATGTCTATATGGTTGATGTGGATAGAAGCCCGAATATCGCCGCTACATATCAAATTATGAGTATTCCAGCATTGTTATTCTTCAAAGATGGTATACCAATATCATCTATAATAGGTGCTGTGCCGTATAAACATATCCACAAGAAGGTTATGGAGGTTTTAGAAGTATGAGATTTATTAAGAACTCAATAGCAATCATTGTTGCTCTTTCAATTGTTTTTATCTCTATTATCGGTTGCGCTAAAGAAGAGAAGAAGCAAGAGGAATCGAAACCCTCTATTTTCAAACTTCATGAGGAAAAAAAGCAAGAATCCTCAAGAACAAGTTTAAGAAAAGCTCCAAATTTTTCATTACCTTCAATTGACGGTAAAAAAATACAACTTTCTGATTATGCCGGAAATGTTGTAATAATAAATTTTTGGACTACATGGTGCAAACCATGCACTCGTGAAATACCATCATTCGTAAAAATTCAGAAAAAATATAAGAATAAACCGTTTACAATAATTGGCATAAACTTAGACAATCGTATATCTGAGAGCAAGATTAGACAATTCACAAAAAGTTATGGGATAAACTACCCAATTGCCTTAGGAATGAAAGATCAATCCATTCTCACTCTATATGGAAGAATAACTTCAATTCCTACGACTTTTATAATCGATAAAAAAGGTTATATCAGGAAAAAAGTTGTCGGGTATGGATCAGAGCAATTTTTCGATGAGATAACGCGAACACTTCTGGCAGAAGAAGTGGCAATAAAATCTTGAAATAATCGGAGAAACTAAATGAGTAAAGAACTTAAGGTTCGTCTAATACAAGGTGATGGATTAACACTATTAGCTAAATCGGACTCAAACCATTGGATTGTCTTTGACACTTCAGAAGAATATGGCGGAAACTCTGGTGCAATAAAACCTTTCGAGGCTTTCATCGCCTCTTTAGGCAGTTGCACAGGAATGGATGTTCTTTCAATACTTAATAAAATGCGAGTGCCATTTCAAAGACTTTTAATTGAGATCACAGTCCAAAGGGTCGAGAACCATTCTAAGATTCCATCCCATATCGATATAATTTATATTATTGAAGGCAATGAAAAGGAAATTCCCACAGAAAAAATCGAACATGCCATATCATTATCACAAGAAAAATATTGCTCGGTTTCAGCAGTGATAAAAAAAGCAGGAATTCCTATTGAATGGTCATATAAAATAAAATCTCCATCAAATTAAGACGATTTTTCATTTTTTTTTCATTTCCTGCACTTTTTCTTAAATCAAGGGCTTGACAAATTCATTTAAATCCTAATATTTAGCATTGCAGTTAAATCTGTGGAGTAATTATGAATATAAAATGCCCGAAATGTGCAGAACCTATAGAAATCGATTTGGAGAAATATCCACCCGGTCAAACTGTCGTGGTTTGTAAACACTGTAATGCAAAATTTGCAATCAAAATTGATAAATCTATCTACCACAATGCGAGAACAAAAAAGATATCTGATGTTATTTACGCCTTAGAATGTCCTTATTGCAAAAACAAAACTGTCCATACTGTTGCACTGCTTAATAAATCTAAACTTTGGCGATGTCCAAAATGCAACAAAATATTTCATGTGGAAATCCCTGAAATTATCCTGGATATCGGAGAAAAAATTCAATCCGAAATTAATAATGTATTCAACAACTCACAAAAAATAGAAACGGTATCGACACCGAGCCAAAAAGCAGAAGTTTTTAAAAAAACAACAGACCAACCCATTCAAGATAGTATTCAAGTTACGCAAATCAAAGATAGTTCATCCACCACTGACACTTCTGAGCAATCTCAGCATATAAAACTGCTTTCTCCATTAACCGAAGCTGAGAAATACTCAGGTCATTTCCTTGTAAAAATGGGCAATAAGGTAGAAGGACCTATGTCATTTGCTAATGTTGAGAACTGGGCAAGAACTCATATTATGAAACCCGGAGCTTTGATTGCCATAGCACAAAAGGACCCAGAAAAGTTCTTTCCCGCAGAATTAATGCCCGAACTTAGACCGTTTTTTCATCCTGAAGAACAAAAACCTACAAATATCCTTAAAGATTTGTTTAATGAGCCAACACCCGGTGAAAAAGTTCAAGCTGGACTGAGTTCTGGATTTCTAGGGGGAATTGTAACTGGTTTTATTCTTTCACCAATTATTTTGTTTAAGCTTTGGACTCCTATTGCTATTTGGTCACCATTTTTGCAGGTAGTAATTTTTATAGGTTTTATGGCTATCACTGGCATAGCACTCGGTGCAGTAAATTCAATATTAGAAAGATGGATCCTGGACTACCCATGGAACGTAGTAATACAAGTTCTCATTACCCTGATATTTACTCTTATATTCTTTGCAGTAAAAGCAATTCAATACGGAATAAAAAGTTCATTAATAACAAGTCTTTTAGTTTTTATTGTAATTCTGCTTACGGGATTACTTGTATGCCAATTCCACAGAAGGTTTGAGGTTGTGGAATAACTGACTGCATAAGTTCCAGTTAGATAAACTCATTTCTCAAATTCTTAAAAACTAGATCAAAATGAAAATTTTGATATTATTCCTCTTGCGAGTTTAATTTCCTTTCTAAATATTTTAGACATCATGCTGAATGCATTAGGACAATTTATAGAGAGCAATTCATTCTTGCATAAACTTGATCCTCGAACGAAACTGTTTATGCTCCTGACATTTGCAGTAATTGTTCTTATAGATTCTGCGTTATGGAACCATTCAATTTCTTTTATGCTGCTTATCCTTGCTACAGTAGTTTCGAAAATCAAGGCAAAGAAAATCATCGGTATCCTTTGGAGCTTCAGGATATTCGTTATGATAACATTCTTAATTCATTTAATTTTCACACCCTCACCAAATGCGATTTCATGGGGAATTTTCCATGTAGGTCTTCTTGGTGTATTCAACGGTTTACTATTCAGCTTACGAATGTTGATGCTTTTGTGGGCAGCATCCCTTTTTGGACATGTTACATCGCCAATAGAACTTGCAGATTCTCTGGAGAAAATGTTGGGATTTGTAAAATATTTCAGACTTCATCCCAGAGACATTTCTATGATTGTGATTCTTGCAATGCGGTATGTTCCTACTGTTATCGATGATGCCAAAAGAATACGATGGGCTCAGATAGCCAGAGGAGGTAACATTTCCAAAGGTCTACTAAAAAAAATAAAAAGCATAATTCCGATGGTAATACCATTGTTTGCGACATCTTTTCGGCGAGCGGATAAACTCGCATTAGCATTGACACTCAGAGGATACAATCCAACTCTTCCGAGAACAAAACTCAAACCTATAGTGTATACTCCAAAGGATTATTGCGTTTCAATTTTAACATTATTATCGCTAATTTCAGCAATTGTTTACAGATATAATTTACTGGAATATATATAATTCTAATTATTAGATTTTATGAAAATTTTTCTATCGAGTATACTAAGATTAAGTATTTCTCTGTCTTAATAGAGAAAAGAATAGAACTACAAGGGTTACTTCGCATAATCAATATTCCCCAAACTTTTACTTTCAAGATGAAATACCAAAGACCACTTGAGTTTTGTTACTATCTCGAAAAGGACTTTTCATTACGCTAAAAATTGAATTCAACATATTCAGCTCTATAAAGCTTTCGTATTATTATGCCTTTAATAGTCTTATATTGTATTTATCTAAAATATTCATAATATAGGATATGATAATGAAAAGTTA
>JAUXEQ010000124.1 GCA_030620455.1 bacterium
AAGAATATAGCCATTGCTATGGGATAGTAGTTAAATCCTATATCCTTAAATCCAAATTTCTCTAATCTCTTAATGTGAGGAGTATCTCTAACATCAAAGAAAACGTATAATCGATATAGGAACATAAACAGACCGCCGGCAAAGTATTTAGAGAATTTGGAAAGACCACTAGCCAAAAATTCTAATTCCCATAGAGCAAAAGTTATAACAAACGGAAAAACAATCGCCGGAAGACGCCCCGGAGTTATGTATAAAGGTAACATCATAAGAACAAGTGTTAGTATCCACATCCTAACATAACGATGTTTTCCCCATTTAACAATGCAACCCAAAATCGCAAGCATCCATAATACATGCCAACCACCGTAAATCATTCGTGGTATGCCGGATGTTCTCTTAAAACTCCATGTTCTTTCTTCTTTGACATTTTCAGCCTTTTTTTCTTTAAGCTCCTTATCGTAGTAATCCGTCAAATTAATTAGTCTAAAGCGATACGACCAATAATGCGCTTCCTTGGGAAACCTGTTTGGTTTAGGTATAACACCTGAATATGCAATTAATGTAATCGTAGCAAGCGGTATTAAAGATAAGATAATGGACTTGAGTATAAGCTTAAAATCGAGAATTCTTCCCTGCTTCAAATTCCACAGGTAAAATACCGGAATTGTAAAAAGGGCATAAGGACCTTTGTTCAAAGCACCAAGAATTAGAAAAACGACATAAAGCCATATCTTATTCTTAACTATAGCCCAAATTGATGCTAACATCAAAAGCAATGAAAGTGGATCAATTATCCATGGATTCCATAATAAGTATACAAAGATATTACTCTCCAAAAGAAAGAATAACCCTAATGCCCTGTAAGTTCTTGAAAACCCTATATCTCGAAGAAAGTAATAGAAAACAATCGCTGTGGTTAGAAGACTTAATGTTGTCAATAAATGAAATGCAACTGACACTTCGAAACCAGTGATAAAACACAATACTTTTACAATCAATGGACTCAATATTCGATAAAGATGAGCAAGGTGATTTATGGGTTCATAATCGCCAAGCACTAACCGGAAATAATTCAAAGCGTCGCCGGAAATGGATGCTCTGGCTCTTAAAATTAAGCTATTTATCATTAAAAGAATAATACTACCCAGTAATATCGTTATAAACTCTCGGAATTCTGGTCGTGTTTGTTCTAAAATCTTTGTATAAATTTTCTTCATATTGCATTCACTCCGGCAATAATCAACTTTATATATCACAAATTCAATATTGTTTATTTACTTTAAAACTATATTTCTTAGCTTTCCTTTTTTTGTTGTTTCTGCTTTGTGCTTTGAACTTGACCAGGCTTTGCTGCTTCTCTACTTCCAGCCTTTTTTCCTTTGAGTTTGTATACATATGTTCTAAAACCCAATTCTTTTAAGTAATCATTATAATAGTCCGCAGTAGATCCCACATTATCAATAAGACGATAAACCTCATCGCTCTTAAGATTACTAATTGCTCTTATGGAACCGAGTGAGATAGAATTACCTCTTATGAAGAATTTAGACGAACCTGTTTCAGAAAGCTCGTTTTTCCTCATAAGTAGCTCATTAAGTATAGCTCTATTCTTTGGGTTCTCTGGTAGAACAACAATCGGTGCATGGATTAAGAGAACAACTCCCGTTTTGAACTCAACAAGCTCGATATACTCTATAGCATCACCCCTGTATATTTTCCAGACCAAACCAGACTTCTGACGGATGAACGTTGGATCTACAACACCGAGCTTAAAAAGAGCCATATTAACCAAGCGTATCGAGTTTAGAATAGTTTCTCTTCGTATCTCCTTCTCGCTTTTTCCACTTTCGTCACCACCTGGTTCCGATGGTGGATTGATAAATAGCAATCCTTTGCTCTTTTCAGACTTTCTTGCTTTAACATATGCCTTTGTGAGCCTATTATAGAATGGTCGTTTTCGTCCTAATTTAAGGAATTTAACAATATCTTTTGTTTCGTAATTATAGTTGAGATAGAGAAATAGCGAATAACTGGGATAATTCAAATGCGGTAGTGAGTCTTTTTTAATGTAATTTATAAACATTTTCTCAAGTTCAATCGCAGGAAATACATGGGGAAGTCTTGAATAATTATTGTGAACGTCGATTAATCTTCGGGCAGCTTCTCTGCTAACAGAAACGGCAAAATCTAGATTACCCGTATATATCGACAGAAAACCTAAACCGTACTCTGTCTCAGGAATCGGTTCATCGATAATCACTCCTTCCCTAAAATAATTACTTGTCTTCGCTAAATCCTTGGAAGTCCAAAGTCTTCCTGCGTCGTATACAGATAAATCAACAGTTTTCTCCAGAACACTACGCTCATAGAAGTCCAACGCAAGAGAGTCCTTACCGGCAATTTCTGCCATTCGACCTTGCAGCCAAAGTTTTTTTCCGTTATCAAGATTTGACTTAGCAACAGATTTCTCAGCCCATTCAAACGCAGGTTCATTTAGTGCTGAAGCCAATACAATACCAATCATCACGACAAATCCAGCAGTAGTCATAATAGTCAGAACTTTATATTTTAATTTCTCAGAGAACCAAAACACCATAGGCACTAATCCCAAAGGAGCAATGCCAGCAATTGTAGGCCAATCAAGGCGATCCAGTGGTAAATTCAGGAAAACAGCGCCAAAGAGAAATCCTAAACCGGATAAATATAACATTTTGGTTTTATCAGGGAGATCTTTCCAATTTTTAAATAAGTCATAGACTGCAAATGGTGTAGCTAACAAAAGCGGAGAAACAATTGTTAGACTGCCAATGAAGTTAAGCCAACCGTATATATTGAAAATTCTTGTTACAGACCACATTCCAAGCAACTCGCTGAAATCCGGGGTAAACAGCAAGATATAAGGTAGAATAGAAAAAAGTATAATAACAACTCTTCCTGTCAAGTTCTCTATTCGTTTCGAGCATAGAAAAACAATAACCGGTAGAGCAACCACAGCTGGCGGATAAAATATTGTCGATAGAGCAAAAACTATAATAGGTATGGATAATGGTATTCTTGGTTCATCAAATGTCTTTAATGCAATCCAAAGGAATAACATAGTAACAAAAGCACCTATTAATCCTTGATTCGTCCCGAGAAAAAATAATACTGTCGAGCCTGAAAGCAATATTGCTAAAAGAGGAAGCAGTCCCTTGTCCTTAGGAAAAACTCGCTTCACAGTAAACGACGTAATAAAAATGTATAAACCACTTAAAAGAGCTGAAACAATTGTCAGAGAAGTAAAAGAATTAATCCACATTCTTCGACCAATAATAGAGACATTTCGAATAATAACAGCCCATATAAGATAGAATGGGTCATTTGCGGAACCGCCAACATGTTGCAATGACAACCATGGAACTTTCTCGAAAGCCTCACCCCAAATCGGGAACTTGGGTCGCACAAATAAACCACCTATAACAAATACATAAAGCAAGCCCCACAATAACGCTTTAGAAATTGGATAGTCTTTATTGATTAGGACAATTGAAAGAACAATGCCTGCAAGCAAAAGCGCAAAAATAAAAATTCGCACAGAGCCATGTAGGGAAACTAATGCGCCTAATCCCCAAAAATACTGTGAAAAGATCAAACTTAAAATGAAGATCGATGCGGGGATAATGAAACCACCGACGAAATTTCTGCTTGAAACTGTTTTAATAAAGCTTTCTGAATCCAGTACTTTTAACTTCATATATAATTTCCCACCTAAACGGATGTTGATAATAATAAAAATTTAACAATTAATAAACTTAAAGAGAACGAAGAATGACATTCAATTATGAAAATAGTTTAACGCATTTAAAAGTAAAGCATTTTTTAGAACGCTTTTTTACTAAGGTTAGATTAAATCACAATGTTATTTTTTGGGGTTACTTCTTCCAGGCTTTGCAACCGTTAACTGTGAAAATACTATCAACCGAAAAGAATACAGCATCTCCATCAGGGAAAGAAGTAGATACTTCAATCCAAATAGTATCGCCTGAAAAACTGAATGAAAGAGAACTGAGGGGTAGTGTTATTGTTGTATCAACACCTGTTTGGCTAATGTAAATTCTTGTTGTATCTATATCCTGATGTGCAGCGGTATCAGTGAAGGCAAAAATTAAATTAATCGTATCGCAAGAAGTAATAACCGTATCTGTGCCGTTTATGGGACAAACCCGCCAAGCATCCAAAGGCCAACAACACGGATGTCGGAAGAAAATAGCCATTGAATCCTCGAGTAATTCCTCGTCGATAACATTACCATTATCATCTCTTAAGCTCAGAAGTCTAATAATATACCGTGCTGGGCTATATAACATTGAATCTACAAGTCTAGTTTTGAATATAAGAAGCGTATCATCTCGAACATCCATTGAATCCGGGTAACATAACACGCCAAGAGGGTCGAGTACGCAAACAGTGCTCCAATCTATTCCGGAATCGTCCTTTAAAATAAAAAATACAGAATCTGGAGAGCAAGTGTCAGCATAAACATAACCTGTAGGTGGAATTGTATCGCCTGTAATGGAAACAGAACCACAAACTGCACAGTTCACATGGCCAAAACTATCCGTAGCACAAAGCTGTATCGATAAATTACTAGTTAAAATAGTTGGATATGTCCAATCATAAGATCCATCATTCTCGAAGAGACCTATATTCGTCCATGAAAAACCACCATCGACAGAATATTGAAGATTAATAGGGAAAGGAGGACCCCATGTTTCTGGTGGAATAAACGAATCCTCGACAGTCCACGTAATTGTTGCCAATTCACCCACATCACCTCCAGAAGGACATGTAACAGACGCTAAGGGCATTTTTGTATCTATAGGACCTGGTTCCGATTCATCCATGGAATATATTGCACCATATTGGCAGTCGATTTCTGGTAAAATTTCAATCCTAAAAGAGTCGGAAAGAACTGCTCTATTTGCTGAGTACTTTATACCCTCGGTACCGTCACTGTTCTCAATTCCAACTGTAGCACTACCTCCATAATCGAAGCCAGGCAAACTAGATGGTGCTCCCTCGAGATCGAGATATTGGAATACCATAGAACCATCCTCATTCATAATTAGCTGAAGCGTCCAAAATGTCTCCTTCCCTGGCATAGTACGGTAATGCCCCATATTACGCCAACTAACTGCCATCCATCTATACGGATCTTCACCACCATATACGACATAGACACAGCTTGTGGTCCTAACGTAAAGGTCGTCCCAAAAGGGAGCGATGAA
>JAUXEQ010000292.1 GCA_030620455.1 bacterium
ATATATTATCTGTTTCTTCACTGCGCAAAGCCAATCACTACATTCCTTTTTTGCATCATTACCAAGAGTGTTATACAATATCTCAGACTGTATTATACTGTCTTTATAAACATTAACAAAGCTATCTACGATAAGTTCTGACATATTCAGCTTAACTCTTTGAGCCAACGAATCATCGATAAATTGTACAAATTGACCATCTGAACTAATCGGTCCATAGACAGAGCAATATGAACCACCTGGTGATATAAAAGAGAATCCATCCTTAAAAATCATGGAAAAATAAATTTTAATATTCTTTTCTTCTAATCTATAAAACAAAGCTATTTTTGGTAGTATTTCATTTGATTCTATATAAGAAATTGCAGTTATAAGGCTTGGAAATATCGCTTCAAAGTTATTATTAAGAAACTCGAAAAAAAACGTCTCTTGAGAGAAATAACGAACCTCCTCGATCCACTTTTTTAATTCTTTGATCGTTTTCTTTTTGCTCAAACCATCAATAAAACCCTCAACATTTTCTATCTTGTATTTAAGCTCCATTTCTGGCAAATCACTGTAGTGAAAAAGCACAAAACATGCCTCTTCGATTGTCAAACCTTTATCTAACATGCTGCTATACATTTTAATTGCTCTATGACCCGAGAAAGAATCGAAATATGCGGTGACATTATTAAGGAAAGCATTCGAATCTGTGAAAAGGTAATTCTCTCTACCGACGGAATCCATTGCATAATAAGATAATACAGCCAATAGCTCAAGCTTATTATTATGTAAGATGTTTACATCTGGCATTTGAGAAAAAGATACAGATATTGCTATAATGATAAATAAAATAATTAACTTATGCATTATTCCTCCTTTACAATTGGAAGCTGAGCCTCTCTAAGAGCCTCCAATTGCTTGAGATTATTCAACTCAACCAAAATTTCTTTAAATTCCTCAACATCTTTAAACTCTCTGTAAACCGATGCAAATCTCACATATGCAACCTCATCGAGTTTCCTCAGGTAATCCATAACAATAACACCAATTTTTATTGATGGAACTTCTGACATTCCTAATGAAAAAATTTCAGCTTCGATATCATCTACTAAATTATCGATAGAATCAGCAGAAATAACGCGTTTATGACAAGCATCTCTAATCCCTTTGAGTAATTTTTCACGTTGATAATTCTCTCTATTTCCATTACGTTTAATGATAAGTAAAGGAGATCTTTCAATGTATTCATAAGTTGTAAAGCGTTTTTTGCAAGACTGACATTCCCTTCTTCTTCTTATTGCCAGTCCATCGCGGACTAATCGATAATCCACAACGTGATCATCCAATTCTCCGCAATATGGACATTTCATTACTTACTCTCCTGATAATCCAAAAAATGAACATTAGGTTTAGGAATGAATGAAACCTTAATGTTTAACTCACTGAAAATTCTATCCGAAAATTCATCAGGATAATCCTCTGAAATGTATATTTCATCGACCCCAGCGTTTGCAAGAATTTTAGCACAAGTTATACACGGTTTTGTCGTAGCATATAACTTAGAATTCCGGGTAGAAACACCAAATAATGCTGCTTGAATTATTGCATTTTGTTCTGCATGAATTCCCCAGCAAAGTTCCTGTCGTTGACCTGACGGAATTTTCAGTTTCTCTCTTAGACAGCCTATCTCATCACAATGAGGAAATCCTGATGGTGGTCCATTGTAACCAGTGGCTAAGATTCTCCTATCTCTAACCAATATTGCTCCCACTTTTCTTCGCAAGCATGTTGATCGTGAAGCTACAAGAAAAGCTACAGCCATAAAATACTCATCCCATGTTGGGCGATTAATATTGGAAGTCAAAACAACCTCCGTTTCCTCTTGACCTTTCACGTTCTATTTTATAATATTATCGTAGGATAGCAATTTAAAAATGTGAGGACACAATGAGAATAATTCATAACTGGTTTTTTTGGCTAATTGTTGTTCTAATACCGTTTATTCTTACACTTGCATTCAGTCTAAGTCGAGAGACTATGACTGTAATATATTTATTCGAAATTGTGCTTTCTATAATTATCTGGTGGTTATTCGAGAAGATTAGAGCAAAAAGACCTGATGAATTTTAATAAACAGTCAAACTTTCAATCCTTTTGAAGCAATACTATTACCTAATTCAATTTAATAAACCTTCATAGTTTTTTTGTTTTCATACCGATTTTCTTTTGGCAATTTCCTCAGCAATTTGAAGAGCATTCGTAGCAGCACCTTTTCTAAGATTATCCGCTACGATAAAAAACTGATAGATTTTTTTATTTTCGGTATCCTGTCTAATTCTACCCACATAAACCTTGCGACGACCGGTAACATAAATAGGAGTAGGATACGGTTCAACGAACTCTATTCCCTCAGCAGATTGTAATGAGCTAACGATTTCTTGATATTCTATCTCACATTCAAACTCGACAAAAACGACCTCGCTGTGTGCATTAATAACAGGAACTCTAACTGATGTAACGAATATTTGCATATCTGGAATATTCAGAATTTTCCTTGTCTCGAGTTTCAGTTTGGTTTCCTCTGCACTGTCACCACAACTATTTATATTTCCAATAGCTGGAATAACATTTCCAAAATATGGGATCAACTCATCGCTTATAA
>JAUXEQ010000301.1 GCA_030620455.1 bacterium
ATAGTGTCACTTAATTTCTGTCGCAAAAATCATGCTGAAATAATAATTCACATTTTGTAAATACAATGCTTAGTTTTCAAGTTTAGCGTTGAAAAGGTCTAAAATTTTTGCAACTTTTAATGGAATATCCTGTCTTTCTTTGGAATTTGTATTTTTCTCTGAGTCTTCCATTTTTTCCTGTTCGATTTCGCTATCGTCTAATATCTCGAGTTCAATATCAACTTCAAAACCCACTACTTCATGACCAATCTGACGTAATAGTCCAATTTTCTCTTTATTCATCAACCATTTTTCTCTAATGTCTTCCATATGCTTTGGAAATTTGATTTTCAATGTTTTGTCTGCAAGTGAGATTACTGTTTTTTCAAGTAATGATGCTGTAGTTTCACTTGTTAATGCGATCTGTTTGATAAAATCATCTGATATGCTCTGTACTCCTTTGGTTTTTAACGGTTTAGCCTTTGTTTTATCGTCTATCTTTGATGGTTTATGGATTGTATCTCGAGTCGAAGTTTTAGCAAAAATTCCGCTTTCACTTTGGGTGGGAATTTCATGGGCAATTATGTGAGTCTTCGTAGAATCGAGCAGTTCTGCAATAGATTTTACGTCGTCCATTAAAGACAAATATACTAAAGTCTCCTCGAGTATATATCTTGGGATATCTCCTTGGCTCATTCGACTTTTTGTAGCGGTTAAAAGTTTCAATATCCTCAAAAGGTCGTGTGTTGTTCGGGATTTTGCCACGGATTTAAATATGTCTTTATTAGGAAATGATTCAGGTAGTGCACTGGATTTTGCCAAGAGTGCATTGCGGAAATTTTCAATTAGACCTTTTGCAATTTGAATTGGATCAAATCCAGACTCAAGAATTGTATTGAGTTCATCTAACATTGAACCCGGGTTCTTAGTACAGATAGCACCGGCAATTCTCTCAAAAGACTTTATTGGCATAACACCGAGGAGATAGCCTGCATTCTCGCTGTTTATCACACCCTCAGGTGAAAAAGCCATTAGTTGGTCGAGCATTGTAAGTGAGTCTCTAACTGCTCCATCTGCTCGCATTGCCACAATTTCTGCTGCGTCCTCGGATAGTTTAAAGCCCTCAGATTGAGAAATGTAAACTAAATATTTTGAAATCTCTTTTGTAGAGACACGCTTGAAATCCAAATGCTGACATCGAGATTTAATTGTTGGGAGAACTTTGTGTGGTTCAGTTGTTGCAAATATGAAAATAACATTCTCGGGTGGCTCTTCTAACGTTTTCAATAAAGTATTAAAAGCTTCAGTCGTTAACATATGAACCTCGTCGATAATAACTACTTTAAATCGACCCACAGGAGTGTAGTAAATGTGTTTCCTCAGTTCACGGGCATCTTCGACACTTCTGTTGGATGCTCCATCGATTTCGAGAACATCTGGAGATCGGGATTCGGAAATTTCAATACAAGATGTGCATTTATTGCAAGGTGTTTCGGTTGGAGCGTCGAAATTTAAACAGTTGAGAGCTTTCGCAAAAATTCGTGCAGTCGTTGTCTTGCCTATTCCTCGAGGTCCAGAAAAAAGGTAAGCATGTCCAATTCGATTCTGCTTGATAGCTCGGGAAAGTGTTTTAATTATGTGGTCCTGTCCAATAACTTCCTCAAACGTTTGCGGTCGCCACTTTCTTGCAAGCACCAAGTAACTCATTTTACCTCCTATTATTAAAAAATACGGTGTTAATTTATTTCAACAAGGCTTTTGATTAAAGAAAAAAAATATTTGCATAACTAATTGATAATGATATATTTCTAAATGTTAACCGTAGAATATTTACGGTTATGCTTGTTTTGGACTATAAATTGTGAGGGGAAGGGAAATAACGGATGAAGGGAGATATGAGATAGGAAAGCGAATTATATTAAGATTCGTTTTTTTTAGGTTCAGACATCTATTTGATGTAATTTATAATCGCTAATAAAATTAAATGTGGAAAAGAAATGCGTAAATTTATTTTTTTAACATTAATTCTAACTATTTCAACGATATGGGCTGTTCGATTTTATCACGATACGCGGACTGTTCAGCTTCGAGTCGACGACCAGTATCCCGGAGGATTTGTCGAGTTCTCCCACAACTATAGGGATTTTCTATGGCGAAGTTTTATTGGAATGAAGTTGGGTGAAGGTATCGTTTATTATGGCAGAGCTTACGATGTTGCAGAGTGTCCGTTATCAGAGAGCAATTTGTGGCACTATTCAGATCTTGAATTCGAAAATTTTTGGGATGTAAAGTACGATACACTGACAGCTTCAGATTCCACGGATTCAATTGTCATCGATTCTATATTCTTAGGAGTTGAAAGCCATTATTCATTCGCAATTGCTCCTATCGATCCTCCCATTATCATCGATCAATGGGTGAATTCTAAGCATTCGGATGAAAATTATATTAATGTTCGATGGATAATAAATAATGTTAGTACAGTAAACTATGAGCATATTCCGATTTTAATATTTGCAGATTTTGATATACCA
>JAUXEQ010000123.1 GCA_030620455.1 bacterium
CGCAATATATCCACACCTAATGTTGCCGACAGTATAAAGGTTGCAAACGAACCGGGATCTCGCTTTGAAGCGCTTTTCTCGTCGGTATAATGACCGATGAAAGACTTTCTTGAGGTCCCTATGAGAACAACAGGAAACCCAATTCTTTTCAGCTCATTAATCCCCCATATCAAATCGATATTATCGATGAAACGCTTGCCAAAACCGATTCCCGGATCGAGTATAATGTGATCCTTTGAAATACCCGCATCGATAGCCTTTTCAGAACGTTTTTGAAGCCAACCGCGGATTTCATTCACAACATCTTCGTAATGCGGATTTTTCTGCATATCTCTCGGTGTTCCTCTAATATGGGAAATAACAACATTTGCATTGGACTCGGCAACTAATTCGAACATATCCTCCGAGAATGTCCCGCCTGAAATATCGTTGACCCAATTAGCTCCAGCTTGTATCGCATATCTTGCAACGATCGATTTGTATGTATCTATGGAAATAATGATATCTTTATTGGCTTTTCGGATTTTTTCAATAATTGGAATTGTTCTTGAAAGTTCTTCATCACGAGAAACCGGCTTAGCCCCTGGTCGAGTCGATTCACCGCCTATATCGATTATCTCAGCGCCTTGCTCGATTAGCTTTGATGCATGTTCGACAGCCATATTTGTATCGAACCAAAGACCACCATCGGAGAAAGAATCTGGTGTGACATTTATCGCACCCATAAATCTTACTTTTCTAAGATTCTCTATTATCTTCTCAACATTAATTTTCATTCTCAGAATATAATTATCGATACGTCGGTTACAAATATTTTTGAGCGTCTATACTTTTGAAATTATGTATAATTTTTTTTAAATTATTGTGAGAAAAAGGAATTCTATTGAAAATTCTCATATAAATTATAAATTATATAATTCTTCACACATCAAATTTCCTTTAAAGGAGGGTAATATGAATAAAGTATTCTGGCACTTCTCCCGAAGGTCTCAGATGATGAAAGGTTCCATAATAAGGGAGACGTTAAAAATAACTAAGAAACCAGGAATAATTTCCTTTGGTGGAGGTCTTCCTGCAACTGAGTCGTTTCCTATAGAAGAACTTGTAGTGGCGACAGAAAAAGTTCTTCGAGAAAAAAGCGAGCATTCTCTCCAGTATGGCACAACCGAGGGTTATCCACCTTTGCGAGAGTTAATTGCGGATTTTTTAGGGAGACGTGGAATTAAAGCTAAAACAGATGAAATAATGATTACTGGGGGTTCGCAACAGGGATTGGATTTGGTCGGTAGATTATTTTTCGATTGGGGAGATTCTGTAATTATGCCAAGACCGACGTATCTTGGTGCAATTCAAGCGTTTAACGCATATGATACTCACAACATAGGATTACGTTCGGACGATTCGGGAATTACAGTGGATACGATGGAGGAAGAAATTTTAACAAATAATCCTCGGTTAATTTATCTGGTTCCAACATTCCAGAATCCCGATGGCAGGACAATTCCAGCGGAAAGACGACAAAAGATAATTAACCTCTCGAGTAAATATGGCGTTCCAATCATCGAGGATGATCCTTATAGTGAGATAAATTTCCAGGAACGCATTCCCCTTGCAATGAGAGCTATGGCTCCGGATCATGTGATTCTTCTTGGTACATTTTCCAAGCTTTTGTGTCCCGGATTCCGAATAGCTTGGATTTGTGCGCCAAAGGAAGTTTTGGATAGGATTGTTTTGCTTAAACAGGGTGCCGACCTCTTTACAAATACTTTCGGGCAACATGTCATCTATGAATATGCCAAGGATGGGGCATTAGACGGGCATATCGAGAAGTTGAAAGTTATGTATAAAAGTCGTCGCGACAAAATGATCCAGTCGATGATAGACTATTTCCCACAGGATGTGAAATTTACACGACCAGCAGGTGGATTGTTCCTGTGGGTCGAATTGCCAGAAAATATAAACACAACGGAGCTTCTTCCAAAAGCTGTCGAGAAAAATGTGGCATACATACCCGGGGACGCATTCTATCCCAATCCTGGAGGATACAATTGCATGAGGTTAAACTATTCAATGCCGAATGAGGATCAGATCGAGGAAGGTATAAAACGTCTCGCGGAGTTATTTATTGAAACTCTCGATAAACAAGGAAAATAAATCGTATTTATGTAAGGGCGTGGTTTCCACGCCCTTTTTTCATGAATCCTCACAAGAGCAACGTTTCCACGTACTTTTTCATGAACATTCACAAGAGTGACGTTTCCACGCCCTTTTTGAATTATATTTTACCTAGTCTCGATTATATTTAGTGCGATTTTTTCAACACCTCACTCGATTTCGAGTAAAGCCATAATGTTATAACATCTCACCTGGTTCTTCAATGTTATACTGTATTATACCCAATAACTTACTCTACTAAAGTCAGATTATCTTATACAATCACTTACTTTGACTTATATCGGAATTTTTTTCACACCCTCTCTCTATGGTGAGGGGAGCATCAAGCCTAAGTATTTGAGAGTCCTTCTCCTTGGGGAGAAGGATTTAGGATGAGGGGTTATAGAGAAATATTTAGGATAAGGGGCTGTTTTCTGGATTTAGAGTGCGAGAATAAATTTTACTTTAATCTCACCCTATAACTCGAATTTATCATAATCATAAAACTTTCCATTCTCGTTATTATTATAATAAAAAAGGGAGCTTTCGCTCCCTCTGAAAATCCGATTTTTTATGCAACTAATTTATTTTTCCGATAGATACTTATGAATCCCGCGTGAGGCAATTCTCGCAGCTCCCATTGCCTCGATAACAGTCGCTGCACCTGTTACAACATCACCACCGGCAAAAATCCCTGGACGAGAAGTCATACCGGTTTCCTCATTTATAACCACGGTTCCCCATCTTGTCGTCTCTACCTTAGCATCTTTAAGAATTAGTGGATTGGGCGATGTTCCCAATGCAACAACAACTGTGTCAAAGGATGCAATGTAATTTGAACCTTCTATGGGGATCGGTCGTCTTCGACCGGAGGAATCCAGTTCGCCAAGTCTCATTTTTATAAGCTCAGCCTCCTTAACCCAACCATTTTCATCGCCTATGTATTGCACTGGATTAGTCAGAAGATCGAATATTATTCCCTCTTCCATAGCATGATGAATTTCCTCAATTCTGGCAGGCATCTCCTTCTCAGACCGTCGATATACAATGTGAACTTCCTTAGCACCAAGGCGTTTCGATGTTCGAGCGGAATCCATAGCCACATTTCCAGCACCGATTACGGCAACTCTGTTACCCACCCAAATCGGCGTATCGTATTCCGGAAACAGATAACCTCGCATAAGATTGTTTCTCGTCAAAAATTCATTAGCGGAATAAACTCCAATTAAATTCTCCCCAGGAATTTTTGAGAACTTTGGCAATCCTGCACCTGTACCAAGAAAAATTGCCTCATATCCTTGCTCGAAAAGCTCATCGATAGATATCGAATGCCCAATTACCTGATTAACTTCGATAATTACACCAAGTTTTTTCACATAATCGACCTCGGCATCAATAATACTATTAGGAAGTCGGAACTCTGGAATTCCATATCTAAGAACACCACCCGTGTCATGAAGAGCCTCGAAAATAGTAACATCATAGCCCATCTTCGCAAGGTCACCTGCGCAAGTTAATCCTGCAGGCCCACAGCCTACAATTGCTATTTTCTTGTTCTTTGGCGCACTGCATTTTGGGTAAGTAATTTCTAAATTCTCCTGTTCATAATCTGCAGCAAAACGCTCGAGTCTCCCTATTGCTACAGGTTCAAATTTCTTACCAAGAACGCACAATTCCTCGCATTGCGTTTCCTGAGGACAAACTCTCCCACAAATTGCTGGTAGTGAATTTGTATCTTTGAGAATGTCAATAGAAGCCTTAAAATCACCCTCAGCTATTTTCAATAGGAAACCCGGAATATCAATTTCAACTGGACAACCGTCGATGCAGACAGGTTTTTTGCATAGAAGACATCTTTTAGCTTCAGCAATAGCCGTTTCAACATCATAGCCAAGCGCAACTTCATTGAAATTTTTTATTCTTTCCTCCGGATCCTGTTCAGGCATTGGGTGCTTTTTTGGATCTACCTTTGCCATATTTTATCCTCCATTTATTTCATATTTAATGTGAAAATTTATCTATTCTTTCCTTTTACAAGCTCTCTATATCTCTCTAAGGATTGCTTTTCGGCAGGTAAATATCGATTATTTCTTTGAGCTAACTCTTTCCAATCCACATACCAGCCGTCAAATTCCGGACCATCCACGCAGGCAAACATAGATTTATCGCCAACTGTTATCCTACATGAACCGCACATTCCTGTGCCATCCACCATTATTGTATTCAAACTAACATACGCTTTTACGTTATAATTTTTAGCGACTTTCACACATGCAGCCATCATCGGCACAGGACCTATCGCAAGAATATAAGCTATACTTTCTGCTTGTTTCTTGAGAATATCCTCTAATGGTTGTGAGACGAATCCCTTTATACCTAACGAACCATCATCAGTAGTGATAATATATTCATCTGAGAAATGTTTCATCCTATCCGTCCAAAATAGCAAACTCTTACATCGCGACCCTTGAATTGTGATAGTATAATTCCCATGCTCCTTTATATTCCTAAGTTCAGTAAAAATAACCGCAGTGCCTACACCTCCAGCAATGCATATAACCTTTCCTTCTTCCTTTCTATCGTGATCGGATGGTTTACCAAGTGGACCCACGAAATCCAATATTGAATCTCCTTCATCGAACGTTCCAAGTTCTTCAGTCGTTTTGCCGACTTCCTGAAACACAATTGTTATAGTTCCCCTTTTACGATCAAAATCCGCAATTGTAAGCGGAATCCTCTCACCTTTATCATGGCTTCGGAAGATAATAAACTGACCCGGTTTGGCCTTTTTTGCTATCAATGGAGCATCGATCTCCATTAATTTAATATCCTCAGCTAACTCTTCCTTTCGAACGATTTTGAACATAGGTATCCTCCTCAACCATTATGTTAGAAATACAGAAATATTTTGACAATTAGCAAAAAAATATTTCCCGTCATTTTTTTTGCAAGTGAAATAAATAACTTATTGTAATAAAGAATTCAAAATAGAAAAAGTTATTTACAGTGCTGTAAAAGACATTATTGCAGACAAAATAGAATTTTTTTTTGTTTATAAAAATTTAAACTTCTAATAGGAACTTATCGTATCAAAGGCGCAATAAATGTTCCTCAC
>JAUXEQ010000256.1 GCA_030620455.1 bacterium
GCCTTTTTTTATTGACATTTTATAATAGGATTTTATAATTCAGGTTTATATCCCGTGTGGTTGCAATATCTCTTCCTGATTTATAATTTCGGATAAGAAATAGCATAGCAAATCAAGAGTCTCAAAATCCGTAGAGAGCCATAATGTCTTATATAATTGTAGAAAATCTTGTGAAGCATTTCCGAATTGCCAAACGTAAACCAGGACTATTAGGTGCATTTAAAGGTGTTGTACATCGAAAATATAAAATAATTAAAGCTTTAGATGAAATATCATTCTCCATTGAACCGGGGGAACTTGTTGGTTTCATAGGACCTAATGGCGCTGGTAAGTCGACGACTGTGAAAATATTAGCTGGAATTTTAATCCCCAATTCAGGTCGATGCGTTGTTATGGGGCGTATTCCATGGAAAGAACGCGTGGCTAATGTCAGAAATATTGGCGTCGTTTTCGGACAGCGCACTCAGCTTTGGTGGGACCTGCCGGTAATTGAGTCATTTGAATTGCTTAAGGAAATTTATCGTATCCCAAATAATGTTTATAAGAATAATACTGAGGAGCTAATTACTTTGCTTAGCCTGAGGGAAATTTTGAATACACCAGTAAGGCAGTTAAGCCTTGGCCAACGTATGAGATGTGATTTAGTTGCATCTCTTTTACATTCTCCATCTTTGCTTTTTCTCGATGAACCAACAATTGGTTTGGATGCAGTTTCAAAACTTGCGGTTAGAGATTTCATTGAAAGGATGAACAAAGAGCAGGGAACCACAATTATTCTTGCAACGCATGATATGGATGATATTGAGACATTGTGTAAAAGAATAATTTTAATTAACTATGGAAAGATTTTGCACGACGGACCGTTGGAGAAACTCAGAGTGGCAATGTCCGATGAGAGGCAGTTAATTGTTGATATGATTATGGAGGATTACGAAATAGATGATCCAGACGCAAAAGTTGTCCGTCGCGATGGACACAGAGTATACTTGAGATTCGATCCAAACAAGGTTTCTACCGCAGAACTCATTAAGAGGATAATTGAAAGGCATCCGATTCGTGATTTGTTTGTTGAGAATCCGCCTATCGAGGAGATAATAGCAAAGGTATATTTAGAACAAGACCAATTGTAATATACAGTAAGTATAATTAGGTCCCATAGTGAATATGTCGTAAGAATTGCAAAGAATTAAAGTTATGTGGTGCAAGAAAAATGACAGCATATTGGACAGTAATCAGTGCACGGTATAGAATGCTTCTTCAATATAGAGCAGCAGCTATTGCTGGTGTGGTAACTCAGCTCTTCTGGGGATTCTTGAGGGTTATGATTTTCGATGCGTTTTACCGATCCTCCACGATTACCCAACCGATGTCGTTCGAAAATGTGGTAACATACGTTTGGCTTGGACAGGCTTTGTTGGGTTTGATTCCATTGAGACCGGATTATGAAATAAGAAATATGATTTTAAAAGGAAATGTAGCTTACGAACTCATCCGACCATTGAATCTATATTGGCTGTGGTTTAGTCGAGAGTTGGCTAATCGAACTGCACCTACTACGCTAAGGTCGATTCCAATTTTTGTCCTTTCCCTGTTATTCTTTGGTTTGCAACCACCGACATCGATACTTTCAGCATTTGGATTTATTATAGCAATTATATTAGCGATTTTTCTTTCATCATCTATCTCGATAATTGTTAATATCTCGCTTATGTGGACAATTTCTGGAGAGGGTGTTTCTCAAATATTACCTGCGATAGTTTGGATATTTTCCGGAATAATTATTCCTTTACCGTTGTTTCCGGATTCTGTACAACCAATTTTGAATTTTCTACCTTTTAGAGGAATAATGGATACGCCATTCCGGTTATATATGGGACACATTCCACCAGATCAATTGCTTAATGTCATTAGTCATCAATTAATCTGGATCGTGATATTAATAGCATTAGGACGCTGGATACTTAACCGAGGTCTTAAACGGCTTGTGATACAAGGAGGATGATCGAAATGCTCAACTCAATAAAGCTATATTTTCGATTCCTTGAAATTTCCATTCGTGGTCAGATGCAATATAGAGCGTCGTTTATAATGCAAATTATCGGGCAATTCTTTATGACATTTATAGAGTTCTTTGCAATTTGGTCTCTATTCCAGCGATTTGGATCGATCAAAGGATGGACTCTGGGTGAGGTGGCATTTTTTTACGGTTTGGTTAATGTTTCATTCGCACTTTCAGAGGTGTTAAGTCGTGGATTCGATACGTTCGCAGGTATGGTGAAAAGCGGTGATTTTGACAGATTGTTGCTTAGACCTCGTTCCACAGTTATCCAGATTGCAGGGAAAGAGTTTCATATGAGAAGATTCGGAAGAGTTTTGCAGGGAGCTATTATTCTGGTCTGGGCTTCAATAATTCTAAATATAAACTGGACAGTGGATAAAATAATACTGATGCTTTTTTCGATATTAGCAGGTATTTGCATCTTTTTTGGTCTAATAGTTCTGCAGGCTACACTGTCATTTTGGACTATTGAATCGTTAGAAATCATGAACACGCTTACTTATGGAGGTGCTGAGACTTCTCACTATCCATTGAATATTTATAGAAAATGGTTCAGACGTTTTTTTACGTATATAATTCCAATTGCATTTGTAAACTACTTTCCTGTGCTTGTAATTATCGGGAAGCCAGACCCATTGGGGACACCGTCATGGCTTGGTTGGATTTCGCCAATTGTTGGGTTCGTTTTTCTTATCGTTACTTTTCGAATATGGAAAATCGGAGTTAGGCATTATAAAAGCACCGGAAGTTAAATTTTTTATTATCTTATGTGGACTGAGGAAGAAAACATAAAAATAAAGAATAGAAATATTAAGGACTATAGGGATCTTTTAATCGACGGTCTTAAAGACAGTGAGACCTTTGTTTTACTTATTATGAGTCGCAAAAGGGGAGATTATGATTTCCCTTGGACTAAAATTACAGTGCGTCCGGTTGAGATTAAGGGTAAAAGATTACTGCAGTTTAAGTATTTCGAATCGCTAAA
>JAUXEQ010000205.1 GCA_030620455.1 bacterium
AGCTCGAGGACGGATACTCCGGAATCGATAGCACGAGTATAACTTTTACTGTGAACGGGACAGAAATGGACATAAGTCGGCTTAACTGGTTTCAAGACGGTGATAAACTGCTATTGCGATTTGAGCCTGTGATATTCGATTATCAGTATGCGCAATCGGATACTATAAGTGTGGTCATAGAGGTATGCGATAAAACGGATGATCGCGAGTACTGTGGTGCGAATTGTGCTGTGCACGAATTTTCATTTTTCACTGCGACGCTTCACGAATGCGAGCGATTTCCTAATCCGTTTACGCCGAATGCGGACGGTGTGAACGATTACGTGCAGTTCTTCTATCCCGATTTCGAACTTAAGGCTGGAGACATTTACATCTATAATGTTAGCGACAAGAAAGTCAGAGAACTTCATATTCCCGCAAAACAGGGCGTAAAAGAGTTAGCACGATGGGACGGAACTGACAAAAACGGTAAATTGCTTCCGCAAGGTGTTTACTTATATGTCATAAAAGTAGAAGGCGAAGTGATGTGTGAGGGCACGGTTACTATTGCAAGGTAAACGACTATCGTTTAAGTTAACGTCTCCGAATAAAACTGAAGCTACAATTAATGGAAGTCTAAAAGTGTTAACGATGAGGGGGTCGGTTAAAGGATCCCCTTTTTGTTTTGTAATTGAAATTATAATTTATGAAGAAAAATTTACATAGTAAAAAATATTACACAATTTGTTGCAACATGGTTTAAAAGGAATATATTTATTAATGAAATAATATGTTAATTTAAACAGAGCAGTTAAAATTTAAAAACTGGAGGGCATAATGAAAAAAGTGGTCTTTGCGTTTTTGCTTTTATTTAGCCTATCTTTCTGTGCGCCGGTTACCGAAGTGGATATTCCGTTTAGTGGCTATCCGTATGCACCTGTTGTCGGCGATGTTGACGAGGACGATTTTCCAGAAATAGTCGTGGGATATGGTCAAGGTTCTTCATCTGAAGCAGGACTTATGGTTTTAAGGAAATACGCAGATAATTCTGTAGATACAGTATTCCACTGGAGAGTGCCGAATGGAGAATGCTATACTCCATATCTCGGGGATGTCGATAACGATGGTCATCCAGAAATTGTTGTCCAATTTTGGCGTGGTTTTGGACCGGATAGTATCATAGTATTCAATCATGATTTCAGCATTCTTTGGCGTGCGGAGGTTTCTTCAGGATTAACTTCTTCTATGCCTGTTATAGGTGGGCATGCAATTACTGCAGGAGATATCGATGGAAATGGAACAATAGAAGTTTTAGCAGCTACTGCAAGAGAAAGTTACATAAGGATTTTCGATGGAGCAACTGGAGCTTTTATAAGAAATATCGGTGGCGATACTTATGGCAAACCATACGGTGGTATCACTCTTTTTGATCTCGACGAGGACGGAAAGCTTGAAGCATTATCTTGTTGGTGTAGTGTTCCCAGTGTTGGTACTGCTGTTACCTGTTTTCATGCCTATAATGGCGTAGAATTTTGGACTATAAATCAAGGATTTTCTTACGGTGTAGCTAATATCGATCTCGATCCTTTCCCTGACGTTGTCGCTGGAGTTCGTGAGAGTGGTAAGCATTTCCATAAACTTTACACGTTTGATGGATCTTTTATATCAAATATTTGCGATTTTGCTGGGGGGTTTTACTTTCCTCATTTTGGTTTGCCTGTTATTGCTCAATTCGATCTGTCAACACCAGAACCTGAATTTGTATTTGCAATAAACCATGTTAGTACTCCAAGTGGCCAAGTTCAACTAACAGCATGCTACACATTCGATGGTAGAGAAATTTGGCGGCATGTAGAATCAGGCGGGGAATATAATTCAATAAGCGGTGCTGACCTAAACTGTGATTTGGTTCCTGAGATTGCTACATACAATTTTAACGGAAATTTCTACATCTTAGATGGTGTAGATGGTTCTATTTGGGGTACATTTTCTGGTGTTGGCACTAACCACCAGCAGGTCAACAACTTTATCCCTATTGTAGATGTCGACCTGGATTTCCACTCGGAATTCGTTTACAATGGAACGGGAGGGAGTACTTCAGGTTTGATTAGAATCGTAGGCGACGACGCGCAATGGAATCCCACACGCCCAATATGGAATGAAAACGGGTTCTATTATACTTCTGTTGAGGATGATCTGGAATTAGATGACCGAAGTTATACCAATTGGAAAGATGAAAATATATTCCGATGTCAGAGAATTATGCCGTGTGGACTTGGCGTATTGATGAAAGACTCGATCGATTGCGTGGGCTGTATGCAATTCTCTGATTTGTATCTTAATGCGAAAATTGTAAACACCAACTCCATAGTTCCAGCACCAAATTCAAGAGTAAGAATCGAGGTTATCCAGGGTGGAGATTGTGTTGAGCGAATTTCGGGAGCTTACGAAATATATCTCGGCAATCTGTTATCGAGAGACAGCATATTTGTATCCTGGGTTTACAGCGTAGATGGAGATTGTCCTGAAGAGGACATAATATTCAGAATACTTGCATGGAGCAGCGATACAGAAAGCATAGCTCCCACAAGTTATGATTTCGTCATAGAATTGCCGATTTGTGCGGATTTTCCAATCGTCGAGAATATTCGACCTCTTCCATGTGGTGGAATTATGACATGTTCCGAAGCATTAGAGCAAATGGTTTTGTTCTATGTAACAAGTGAATATTATCCAATTTATTACAAAGATATTGAACTTACGATAAATGGTGAATTAATGAAAATTGACAGTTTAAACTTCTTCCACAACGATGATAATCTGGCTTATGTTCCCGATGAACCGTTTAAGAACGGCGATGTCATAAGTTACTGGCTCAAAACGGTGACTACTACTGTTGGTTGTACAACGCAGGGTGAGCCGTGTTCGGTGATCGTCGATCTTCAGGCGCCGATATTTTTCAATCAATATCCTGCCGAGAATTCCAATCTCAATGAAAAACCGGATGAATTTACTGCAACGTTGATGGATTCGATAGCTGGCGTTAAATGGTCGAGCCTCGACGGTACAACTGCTCGAGTTTCGTCATTAGCGGATACAATGGATATTCCAGTAACTTATCTAGACGGAGTTGTGACTGTGGATTTATCGGATATAATACTTATCGGTCCAGTCGAGATATGCTTTGCAGGTATCGAGGATGACCCATCGATAGATTACTGCGATCCGAATGTTTTAGACACGTGTTTCCACTTCTCGGTTCGGTCGAGAACTGTTGCAGAGCCTGTTTATCCGGATTCGGGGATATATAGTGCATGCACAGAAGGTGTGCTTAAAATGCTTCTCTATCACAGATATGACATGGATAATGCAAAAATAGAACTAGAAATCAACGGCGACGTAATCTTGGGGACAGATACGAGGATGAATATTATCGCAGGTGAAATGATAGTGGGTGTTAGTGATACTACGTTTATCGATACGCTTATTCTCACACCAGGAGCAGGATACTGGCAGGACTCCACGTGGTATGAAATTCGACTCTCGAGAGCAGACGATGTGCATGGCAGCGAACTTACGGAACCGATAGAGTGGGGATTTTGGACAGATTTCGAGGCACCATCTGGTGAGATGATAGTGCCGCAGGACAGTTTGCCGATTTATAATGTGCTTAACGAAATAATTGTGGAACTCGAGGACGGGTACTCCGGAATCGATAGCACGAGCATAACTTTTACTGTGAACG